>JACZIY010000620.1 GCA_014860845.1 Anaerolineaceae bacterium | reverse complement strand
GTTTTATTTTTACCTGCTCAGCATGATCAGTATGCAGGTTATCATTTGGGCAGTGGTTAACCTGCTGCGCACTATCTTTGACACCGAGGTGGTTGCATCTGCCGTCGATTGGCTGGCAGGGGGAATTGCTTTCGTTGCCGTCGGTGTGCCAATCTTCTTGTTACATTGGTCCACTGTTCAGCGCGACGCACAACGTGACGAAGAAGAAGCCAGTAGTCGCATCCGGGCTCTTTATCTTTATGCTACCCCACTCGCCACCGGTATTCCAATTTCCTACGCTGTTTTGGCAATCTTCAATCGCCTGATTGTAACAGCCATGGGATTACCGGTTACATCAGCCAGTCTAGGTGGCGCGCAAACCAATCTCGATAATCTACTAGCCATCGCGGCAAATCTTATCGTTCTGATATATTTTTGGCGGGTGCTTCAGCAGGATTGGAAGACGAATCCCAATCATGAAAATCTCATGGATTTCAGCCGTTTGCATCGTTACATCTGGATGGTTTATGGATTGGGATTGCTCATTTTGGGCGTGCAGCTCATTCTGAGGTATATATTTTTTATGCCGCAGGAGTTTGGTCGTGCAGCAGAATCAGGTCTGGCAACCGGGTTGGCTTTGATACCGGTTGGGCTACCAATCTTCTGGAAAGCCTGGTCTATCATTCAAAGTAGTCTGACGATTAAGGTTGAACGCATCTCCTTCTTGCGGTTGGTTGTCCTGTTTGTATTAACCTTGTTGGGGGTTGGTTTCAGTTTATCTGCACTGGGAATTCTGCTGGCAAACGGTTTCCGTTGGTTATCACAGGTGGAAAATTGGAATTTTCTATCTTTCATTGATAACAATGCCACACAACTGGCTGTATTAATAACCATGGGGGTGATCTGGGGTTATTTCAGACGTGAACTGAGGTTGGCGATCACAAACCATGGTGATACTCTTTATCAGGCAGGAATCCAGCGTATCTATAACTCTATTTTGTCATTTGCCGGTCTGGTTGTTAGCTTTTTGGGATTGTTATTGCTCCTGGGTACCATCATCGAAAGTCTATTCGACCTTTCTATTGGAACGAACGCTGGTATGCTCAGTGACGCTCTGGCTTTTTTGTTGATCGGGATGCCACTCTGGTTGAAATACTGGCAGGAAGTTCAACAGGAAACCCTGAGAAACGATGAGATGGGTGCTGCAGCACGCAAATCCATACTACGCAAAGTCTACCTGTATCTGGCATTATTCGCTACAGTCGTCGGTAGCATGTTGAGTGCAGGCTGGTGGATATATGGCATTTTGAATGCACTGCTCGACCAGATGCCGGCGAATTTCTGGATAAATTTCTTCCTACAATTACGAATCGCTATCCTGTTTGCTATCTTCCTGGTATATCATCTGCGAATATTGCGTGCGGATGGCGTCGAAACCCGTCAGGCAAAATCAAAAAGCCAGAGTGATTTCTCAGTTCTGGCGCTGCAATCAGACGATTCTTCCATTGGCAATAAGCTTGTTGAAGCCATTCATCATAAATTTCCTGATTTGCCAACATCTATCATCCAGGTGCAGCCAAACATGAGCGTAGATGTGATTCCCCAGTCGAGTCTGTTGCTGATCCCTTCCAACCTGGCATCGAATCCGCCTGAAGTGTTGCAGATGTATCTACAGGATTACACGGGAAAAATTCTGGTGATTCCACAGGAACAGGAGAACTGGCATTGGCTGGGTATGGTAAACCGTGATCAAAAACGCCTGGTGCAGGAAGCAGCAACCGCCGTGCAACAGCTATCCGAAAACCAGATCCCACGTGCTACAGCTCCCAACAACCCCTGGATGATTGTTGCTTATGTATTGGCAGGTTTGTTTCTTCTGGAAATTGTTCTATTGATGATTACAGCATTGGTAAATCTATTCTTAGTGTAAATAATAAACACCCCGCAAGGCGCTGGTTCCTGCAGGGTGTTATCCAAAATTCAATAGAATTAGTTGTTAATCACCGGCATATACACAAATGATGGTGTGCCTTTGTCGTACCAGACGGAATATTTCACATCATTGCCGGCCAGACGAGGATCAATGGGTGTGATCTTCAGGTAGTAAGTATCA
>JACZIY010000619.1 GCA_014860845.1 Anaerolineaceae bacterium | reverse complement strand
TTTATCTATGATTATTTATACACATTGCCAGAGGATTCAGCCGCCATTGAAAAAATTAAAGTTTTAGCGAATGCAGGTTATGCCATCCGAACTTTAAAAGGAACAAAAATTGGCAAATTTGGACCCCATCCAAACGGCTTTGATAGTTGTATCCCCAATCAAACCGGATTGGAAAAGATTTTTGGTTTGAAGTTAGTGGACATTAAATTGGATACTTTTTTCAATCGTGTAAGAAAGATGCCTGAGCATGCGACTGTTAGCATTCGCAAGAATCTGGATCAAAGAATTGATGGATTGGCTGATTTAGACCAAGCCGCTTTGAATGGTACATTAAAAACGTATCAGGTAATGCAGGAATTCTCACAGGAAGAGGATTTGAAGGGTTTGGCGGTACGTTGTTGGCCAGAATTTTTCACCGAATTAGGATGTGCAGCCTGCGGTGCCATGTCATTAATGTCTGATCAACACATACCCTGTAGTTGTGAGGCTGATCTGAATGGAACGGTTACACAACTGATCTTACAAACACTGAGTGGTGAACCTGCGTTTGGAACAGATCTGGTTCACATGAATTTAGAGGAAGACACAGCGGTCTTCTGGCATTGTGGATTAGCTCCACTCTCCATGGCTGATCCCAAAGTGAAACCTCGCGGGATTGTTCATACCAATCGCAAATTACCATTATTAATGGAATTTTCACTCAAACCTGGGGAAATCACACTGGCCCGATTAAGTGAGGCCTCCATCGATTTTCAATTGGTAATAGGTAAAGCAAACATGTTAGAGTCCGAAAGACAATTCTCTGGCACTTCCGGATTGGTGCGATTTGATCATCCTGCCAGAAAGGTTTTGGATACCATTATGAGCAATGGATTGGAGCACCACCTTTCCCTAACCTATGGAAGTTTTACAGCTGAATTAGCTACGATTGCACGTTATCTTCAGATACCTACGCTTGAGTTATAAGAATCAGGAGGATTCATAGAATGATGGACGACAAAACCCTTGCAGAATTGACGGAGAAAGCAAAAGAAATCAGAGCCCTGACGATTGATGCTATTGGTTACTTAGGTATTGGGCATTTAGGCGGTTCTATGTCTGTTGTGGAAGTGCTTACCATGTTGTATTACCGCCATATGGATATTGACCCCTCAAATCCACGCAAAGTGGATCGCGATCAACTGGTTTTATCCAAAGGACATGCTGGCCCGGCTCTTTATAGTGTTTTGGCTGATAAAGGCTACTTTCCCAAGGATTGGTTGCATACACTCAATCAGGGGGGCACCCGTTTACCCAGTCACTGTGATCGAAATCTGACACCAGGGATTGATATGACGACCGGTTCACTAGGGCAAGGGTTGTCTGCAGCTATTGGTATTGCGCTCAGTCATCGATTGGATGGGATTGCCAGCAAAATCTTTGTCATCATTGGTGATGGGGAATCGAATGAAGGTCAGGTCTGGGAAGCAGCACAGGCTGCGGCTCAGTTCAAACTACATCATATTATCGCTTTTACCGACTACAACAAATTACAACTTGATGGTTTTATGCATGAAATCATGAACATCGAAGACCTGACAGCCAAATGGGTTAGTTTTGGCTGGTTTGTTCAAAGAATCAATGGTCATGATCTGGCGCAGATTGATTTAGCCATTGAAAGGGCGAAACTTGAGCCCTTGCGACCTTCCATGATTGTTATGGATACGATAAAAGGTAAGGGTGTAGATTTTGCCGAAAATCAATCCACCAACCATAATATGAAACTGGATTATGAAACTGCTCTTGCAGCCATTGCAAAATTATAAACATGCAAGGAGAAAAAATGAGTAAACCATTAGAAATGCGTGCAGTATACACAGAAACTCTGCTTAAATTAGGACAGCTGGATGAACGGATTGTTCTGTTAGAAGCTGATCTCATGCGGGCAACTGGCTCTAAAAACTTTAAAGATGAATTCCCTCATCGAACCTTTAATGTGGGTGTTGCCGAAGCCAACATGGTCAGTATCTCCGCTGGACTTTCTTCTGCTGGCAAACTGCCTTTTGCCAATACATTTGCATGTTTTGCAGCCCGAAGAACATTTGACCAATTTTTCATTTCAGCCAATTATGCCAGACTCAATGTAAAACTGGTCGGTAGCGACCCGGGAGTCACAGCCGCCCTGAATGGCGGCACCCATATGGCTTTTGAAGATATGGGAATTATGCGGACCATCCCAAAATTAGTCATATTTGAACCCAGTGACCCCATCTCATTAAAAAAACTTATGCATGCCTGTGTTGAGTACTATGGATGTACCTATATGCGATTACATCGAAGTTTTGCTGATGTTTTATACGATGAAACAGATGAATTTGAATTGGGAAAAGGAAAAATTTTACGCCAGGGTCAGGATGTAGCGCTGATAGCCACGGGGGTTGTTATGGTAGGTGAAGCCTTGAAAGCTGCTACATTACTGGCAGAAAGAGGGATTTCTGCTACGGTTGTTGACATGCATACCATTAAACCAATTGATCGCAACCTGGTCATTCAGCTTGCAGAGACTTGTGGCGCGATTGTTACCTGCGAAAATCATCAAATTGTAAATGGGCTTGGTTCTGCTGTTGCTGAAGTTCTTGTGGAGGAAATTCCAACACCCATGCTGCGCGTTGGGGTGAAAGATCTCTTCGGGGAGGTAGGTACTCTCGATTATCTCAAAGAGAGGTTTGGATTAACAGCAACCGTCATTGTAGACCATGCTGAAAAAGTACTCGAAAAGAAAAAGATTGCGGTAAAAATCTAAAAGGAGAAATTATGACTGAAAAATTAAGAATCGCCATTGCATCTGATCTTTCTGGTTTTCCTTTAAAACAGGCGATTGTCGAACACCTGAAGCAAAGAGAAGATATTGATCTGATTGATTTTGGGATTGATTCCGTTGAAAACCCAAAACCATATTTTGAACAGGCTCCGAAAGTTGCTGAGGCAGTTCAAAGTCAACGTGTTGAAAAAGGAATATTAATTTGTGGTACAGGTCAAGGTATGGCGATTGTGGCCAATAAACATAAAGGTGTGTATGCCTGTGTGGTTGATGATATCTTTTCTGGCGAAAGAGCAAAAATTGTGAATAATGCCAATGTTATCACAATGGGTGGTTGGATCACAGCTCCTTTTCTCGGTACCCAAATTGTGGATGCCTGGTTAGGCATGGAATTCACACAAAAAATGGAATTCAAACGAGATTTTCTTGAAAATGCATTTCGCCAGGTAAAGGTTTTAGAAGAAAAAAATTTCAAATAAAGCGAACTGGAAATTTTTCTTCATCTTTTAATAACCGAAATAGATTAGCCAACAATTTAGTTGAACTAGGAGTGAGAAATGAAGGGTGAATATTTTAATCAAGAACCGATTCATGCACAAATTGGGTATCAAAGAATTACATCTGTAAAACCCAAACATCCAATACCTGGTGGTATGCGTTTCTTCAGTGAACGTGGACCAATGGATGTGTATTTTTTTGCTCCTGGTGTTATTCGGTTTAATTTTCAGGTAAAAGAAGTTTTCGATTATGGATTGCTGGTTGGTAGTAAAAATGATGTGGACTGTGAGCTGATTCATTCGAATAAATCTCTGATTATTCAATCAGGGGATGTATCTGTCGAAATTGTTTATTCCCCGTTCTCGATAAAAATTAAAAACGGAGATAAAAATCTTATTGAGAGTATTACTGATTTCGGAATGGAAGGAAAATCTCGCTTCCATCCCTTCTCATATACTGAGGATAATACCTGGCAGATATCTTTGGCCTTGAAGAGTGGCGAAGCAGTTTTTGGACTTGGGGAAAAATTTGGAAAACTCAATCATCGTGGTGAATTAATAACCAGTTGGAATTATGATTCATTAGGGATAAATTCAGAGCGATGTTATAAAAATAATCCATTTGCCTGGTCTCCAGAAGGTTGGGGGCTATTGGTTCACACGCCTGGAAAAGTAATACATGCCATTGGTTACGCACCCTGGTCACACCGAAGTTACATTCTTCGAGTGGAAGATTCAAATCTGGATTTCTTCTTTTTTGTTGGAGATTCCCCAAAAGAGATTCTTAATAAATATGCCGATCTTACCGGCAAGTCACCAGAATTACCTTTGTGGAGTTATGGCCTTTGGATGGCAAGAGCCTATTACCAGACAGCGGATGAATTGCTTGACGTAGTACGAAAAATGCGTGAAAAACAAATCCCGTTAGATGTAATATTATTAGATGGTAGAGCATGGCATAAACTGGAAACTCGCTTTGATTTTTCCTGGGATCCAGATCGATATCCCGATCCAAAAGCTTTTATGAAACAACTGGCTGACCTTGAAGTTCGTTTATGTTTATGGGAATACCCTTATATTTCAACATATAATCCATTATTCAGTGAATTGGCCAGTCTAGGATATTTATTACAGAATAAAAATGGATCACCATATATCCATTATTGGACACCACCACCTTATGAAACCTTGTTACCTCAATTATCCCCCAGTGGGATTATCGATTTTACAAACCCCAAGGCATATGAATGGTATCGCGATCAACATAAAGATCTTTTTGAATTAGGTGTTGCATTAATGAAAACGGATTTTGGGGAGTCTGTCCCGGATGAGGTTGTTGCTCATAATGGTGATAGTGGAGAACGCCTCCATAATGTTTACACATTACTTTATAACCAATGTGTTTATGAAGCCACCAGGCTTTACGGTAATGGAAAGCCGATGGTTTGGGGGCGATCAGCTTGGACAGGTAGCCAGCGCTATCCTATGGGCTGGGGCGGCGATCCCCAATCCGATTGGGAAGGTCTTGCAGCCAGTATTCGCGGGGTGCAATCCTGGGGAATGAGTGGCGGCGCTTACTCTGCACATGATATTGGAGGCTGGTATGGGACACTCACCGATCCTGAATTGTTTGTGCGATGGGCACAGGCAGGTGTTATGTGTTCTCATACTCGTTTTCATGGAGTCGGTGAACGTGAACCCTGGATTTTTGGTTCAGATGTTGAAGCAATTATCACAGAATGGATTCGTTTTCGATATCGTTTAATCCCGTACGTTAAGGGTTGTGAGAGAGAAGCCAATCAAGCTGGATTACCAGTTGTTCGATCAATGGCTCTGGCTTTTCCAAATGAAAGGTCATCCTGGTCATTTGAAGAACAATACATGCTAGGAGAAACATTATTGGTTGCACCGATTATTCAACCTGGCAATCAGGTAAGTGTTTATCTTCCAAAAGGTAATTGGTATCATCTTTGGAGTGGGCAATTATATCAAGGTGGACAAGAGGTGTCTTTTACCGATGTTCCCCTCAATGAAATTCCTGTGTTTGGCAGGGAAGGAACCTGTTTACCTTTAGGACCCGTTGTGCAACATACCGGTCAATTAAACGATATTGAAGTGGTAGAAGAATTGTGGATATTTGGTGAACCTCAACCGGATTTGTGCCGTAATTTAGCTTTTCTCGAATGGGACACAAAAGACGGAAAAAACAAATTTACCACTCCGCAAGAGGTAAAAGTTAAGCTTTTTAGTCCAGCAGAATAAAATTGCAGCAGGGTTCGTTCTAAGAAAAGAATAGTGATCTGAGTAGTTGGAAAGGATAATCATGGTAATTTCAGGCAAATATCTGCGTGTTAATCTCACAACGAGAGAAGTGAAAACAGAATACATTCGCGAAGAAGATGCGCGTCGTTATTTTCTTGGTAGTGGATATGCAGCCATGCTTTATGCCAGAGAAATGGATCCAGCGATTGGAGCATTGGAAGCGGAAAATTCGCTGTATATTTTTAATGGATTAACAACCGGATCGATTTTACCTACTGCCTGCCGGGTTAGTTTTTGTGGCAGGAGTCCCCTTACCGGGATTTGGAATGAATCCAATCTGGGTGGTCATTTTGGTGCGGAATTGAGAAAAGCAGGCATTGATGGGCTGGTTATCACGGGGAAGGCAGATCAACCGGTATATCTGTTTGTTCATGATGGAGAAGTGGAAATTCGTCCTGCCAAACACCTGTGGGGCATGGATACATTCGACACGTATGATCAATTGATCCATGAAACACATCCAAAAGCAAGGGCAGCTGTGATTGGACCGGCTGGCGAGAATCTGGTCTTGTTTTCAGCGGTGCTTCAAGGCGGTCGCACGCATAGTCGCGCAGCTGGCAGAGGTGGCATGGGGGCGGTTTTGGGTAGTAAATTGGTGAAAGGCATTGT
>JACZIY010000080.1 GCA_014860845.1 Anaerolineaceae bacterium | reverse complement strand
GTATAATTTTTAATAACCTTAATAAAGTTAATAAATTTACTTTAAAAAAGAAAAGAGGAATACATGAGTATTGATCAACCAACCCGCTGGGATCTATCCAACATTTTTCCTGGTCTCGAATCTGAAGAATTTAAAAATGCTTTTTCAGATACATCAAGAGTAATTGATGAATTGGTATCCTGCTTTCAAACCAAATTAGCTCCGCTCACGCCTGAAATTGATCCAAAAACGCTTAATGCAGCTTTATCTGAATATGTAAATACCCTTAATGTCACAATTACTCATGTGGGGAAAGTGGCTAATTATATATACAGTTTCATCAGCACTGATTCATACAACAAATTAGCTACCCGATTAATGTCTGAATATGAACAATTAGGTGTGCGTCTCGAGAATCAGGACGTAATTTTTAAGAATTGGTTGTCAAAGATCAACACCAAATTTGATGAGATTATCTCCCTGGGAGGAACGGTCGCTGAACATGAATTTGCTTTGAAGGAGATCATCCACTTCAGTCAATTTCTGATGAGCCAGGCAAAAGAAGAACTCGCTTCTGAACTGAATTTAAGTGGCGCTTCTGGATGGGAAAAATTACAGGGTGTCATCACATCCCAATTATCAGTAGAAATGGAAATTGATGGAGAAATTAAAAAATTACCCGGTCCTGCTCTGATTAATTTACGTTCTCATCCTGTAGAAGAAGTCCGTAAAAAAGGGTATGAAAAGGAAATGCAAGCCTGGAAATCAGTCGAAGAACCATTGGCTGCAGCACTGAATGGCATTAAAGGCACCGTGATCACCCTCAACAAGAAGAGAGGACGCAAAGATGCAGTAGAAAGTGCCATCGATATGGCCAGAATTGATCGTGAAACCCTGGAAGCCATGCTTTCTGCCATGCACGACTCTTTTCCGATGTTCAGGCAATATTTTCAGGCAAAAGCAAAACGCTTCGGTCAGGAAAAATTACCATGGTGGAATCTTTTTGCACCGGTAGGACAATCGGAGACTAAATTCAGCTTCCTTGAAGCACGTAATTTTATTCTGGATCATTTTACAAAATTCTCTCCAGATCTTGCTGACTTTGCAGCGCGTGCATTTGATAACAATTGGATTGATGCAGAACAACGTGAAGGGAAAATGGGAGGAGCATTCTGCATGGAAATCCCTGGAACTGGAGAATCCAGGATCCTTAGTAATTTTGATGGATCTCTGGACCAGGTTTCAACACTGGCACATGAAATTGGTCACGGCTTTCATAATGATTGTATGGAAAAAGCAAATCGCACCCAGTTGCAACAACGTACTCCGATGACCATGGCAGAAACTGCATCCATTATGTGTGAAACGATCATCTCTAATGCCTCCCTCAAACAAGCAAAAAGTAAAGAAGAAGAATTGGCAATTCTTGAAGGAATGCTAAATGGTGATTCTCAGGTAATTGTGGATATCTACTCCCGTTATCTCTTTGAGAAAGAAGTCTTCGAACGTCGCGTTAAATCAGATCTTTCTGCAGAGGAATTTTGTGACATAATGGAACGGGCACAAAAAGCAACATACGGTGATGGTTTGGATGAAAATAATCTGCATAAATACATGTGGACATGGAAACCACATTACTATTCAGCTCAACTATCATTCTATAATTTTCCCTACGCATTCGGTTTAATGTTCGGCACTGGTTTATATGCCATTTATCAGGAAAGGGGAGATTCTTTCATTCCTGAATATAAAGACCTGCTTTCCAGTACGGGACTGGGTTCAGCTGCAGAATTAGCGAAACGGTTCAATATCAATATTCGTGATAAGGCATTCTGGGAAGGATCCCTTAAAGTAGTTGAGCAACGTGTTAACCGATATGTAGAGATTTAGTCCGATTTTCAACATGATAGGTAAAACAGGTCTTTGGTTTTCCGGAAGACCTGTTTTTCTCTTTAGTAGGAAAGTTTATCGTTTATATTCGAATTGAACTCTCAAAAAACTTTCAGTCAGGTCCCATTTTAATGAATCACTTTGCATTTTTCTTAATTGATGACAGATTACAAATTTTCTCTGTATTGTATAATTAAGAAAGTTTTAATTTATGGGCATAATCTTTTTAATTTATCCGTATAAAAATAACCAGGAAATCCATTAATGATCGCCTTACTCTCAATCATACCCATTATCGTCACCGGAATTTCAGGAGCAATAGGTGTATTCATTTTATTAATTTCATCAAGAAGAAAAATTGATAAAGTTCAGATCTCATTTGGATGCACTGCGATTGCAGTTATGTTTTATGGGATTTCGACCACAGAACTATATAATTCATCCACACTTATTGAAGCAAATTTATCACAAAGGATGCAGTTTGCTTCAATTATCTTGTTTCTCTTAACGTTTTTCTATTTTGTTATTCACTATCTCAACATAATCTTCTGGAAGAAATATTTTTGGATATGGTTGGTCATAGCATTTCTTGCTATAACACCTCAAATTTTTATTTATCACCCACTTGTATGGAATATTAGAAACAGTAATTTTCACCTGATCAATTTCTTTGGGAATATGCAAATCATTAATGAAAGTGTGCCGGGGATCATCACACTAGTCACTTACGGAATAGGGATTATTTCTTACTTTATCATTACGTTGTTGGTTGTTCAGGAATTTCGTGGGCAGAAAAACAAACTCAGACATCCTTTATTTCTGTCTACCTTGATCTTGTTTGTAGCATTTATCAATGACACTTTGATGGGTGCTGGCATCATCAAGTCAATCTACTCTTTGGAAGTAGGCTTCTTAATCGTAATAGGAATGGTTGCCTTCCTTCTTTCCCGGAATATTTTGGATGCAATTTCCACAAAAGAAGAATTGGAAACTGCTAATTTAGCACTACAGGTTCACAAAGAAGAACTGGAGAAAACCATATCCGAAAGAACAAATGCGTATCAATCTCAGGCAGAATATTTTCGTGCGTTGGTGGATAATAATCCCATTGCAACCGTTACCCTGGACAATAACCAACGTATTCTATCGGTCAACCCTGCATTTGAGGAACTTTTCGGATATTCTCAGGAAGAAGCATTCTCCCAGGAACTGGATTCATTGATTGCTCCAGAAGATCAATTAAATGAGGCAAAAAAACTGACAGAAAAAGCATTAAATAGTCTTAGAATTTCTGATAAAGGTATTCGTAAACAAAAAAATGGTAGTCGCGTTCAGGTGGAAATATTTGGTGTTCCAGTCATCGTGAATAAAAAAAAGGTGGGTGTCCTGGGACTATACCGGAATATTTCAGACCAAATCAAAGCTGAGAAAATCCTACAAGAAAGCGAAATGCGCTATCGCAGTCTGTTTGAGGATTCGCCTATCTCTTTGTGGGAAGAAGATTTCAGTTCTATAAAAATTGAAATTGATCGCTTTAAATCCATGGGAGTTAAGAATTTTCACGAATTCTTTTCTTCCAATCAAGACATTGTGCGCCAATTAATGAAAAAGATCAAAGTAATCAATGTCAACCAGGCTACCATAAAGTTATTTAAAGCATCTTCTAAGGAAGATATGATTGGCAATATCCAAAATCTAATTCTGCCAGAATCAGTTCCAACCAATGGTGAGATTTTTTCTTCTCTGGCTGAAGGTGAATTCCAATGTATTGGAGAAATCCATCATAAAGATTTCCTCGGTAATAATATTTATACCGTCTTACGCTTATCAGTCGCGCCTGGGTATGAAGAAACCTGGGAGAAAGTATTTGTTTCTGTTATTGATATTACCGAACGGAAAAACAATGAATCTTATCTGGAATACCTTTCTACACACGATCAATTGACGGGAGTCGCCAATCGATCTCTGCTCTATGATCGATTAAATCATGCGCTGGCACATGCAAAACGTGACCAGAAAATGATTGCCGTGTTTTTCCTGGATTTGGATGGGTACAAGACCATTAATGACATGTTTGGTCACCTGGTTGGTGATCAATTATTAATTCAGATCGCTAATCGGCTTTCAGCAAATTTACGTGAAGCAGATACTGTCGCGCGTTTCGGTGGAGATGAGTTTATTCTTGTTCTGGAAAATATAAACGAAATAGATGCGATAAAACCAATTACTGAAAAAATCCTTAAATCAATTGCTGAACCATATCGAAGCAACGGCAACATTTGTCAGGTAACAACCAGCATTGGTATCAGTATCTATCCTCTGGATGGAACAACAACAGAAGAACTGATTAATAAAGCTGATACAGCCATGTATCGTGCCAAACAACTGGGCAAAAACCAATTCAAATTTTTCAGTCTTCGTTCATGAATTTTTTAAAAAACTGGTATTTTTCACTCTCAAAGAGTATGATCAATAGGGTAATGGAGAATAAATAATGAGAATACTCAAGCAAAACCAAGAAGATTTATTGACGCTGGAGAGAAACCTCCTGAATGATTTACAGATGGCTTTGGTCAGTTTTGGAGCATCCAAAGCGGATTTAGAAACTCTCGGTCAGTCGATCCGTCAAATTGACGATTTGTTCCTGCTTGTTATCGTTGGTGAATTTAATGCTGGAAAAAGTTCATTTATCAATGCCTTACTTGGAAGTAATTTACTAAAAGAAGGGGTTACTCCCACCACAACCCAAATCAATATTATTCGTTATCATGAGGAACACAGGGAAACGATTTCGGATAAAAATATTTTAGAAATTGGAGCCCCAATTCCTCTGCTTAAAGAAATCAGTATTGTGGATACCCCTGGCACCAATGCAATTGTACGTAAACACGAAGAAATCACCAGTCAATTTGTTCCACGTTCTGACCTGGTTTTATTTGTAACATCTGCTGATCGTCCCCTCTCTGAAAGTGAAAGAGCCTTTTTACAACAAATCCGTGATTGGGGTAAGAAATTGGTCTTGGTACTCAACAAAGTAGATCTCTTACAAAATGACGATGAAGTTCGTCAGGTGGAAAATTTCATCACAGAAAATATACGCTCTTTACTGGGTATTCAACCAGAAATCTTCTCTGTCAGTTCGAGACTGGCATTACAAGCGAAAAAGGGAAATCCACATCTCTGGCATGCCAGCCATTTTGAAGAATTAGAAAAACACATTCAGAACTCCCTGGATGAAACCGAAAGAATTCGTTTAAAATTCCTCAATCCGGTCGGCGTTGGATTAAATCTTAATCAGCGGTATGGTGATGTTGTTCAATCCCGTTTAGAGCTGCTTAATGAAGACTGGGAAGTGATTAGTCGTGTAGAAAGACAACTGACCCTTTATAAAGAAGATATGCGTCAGGATTTTGATTTTCGCATGGCGGACATCGAAAACATACTCTATTCTATGGAACAACGTGGACAAATTTTCTTTGAAGAATATTTAAGAATTTCCCGGATACCGGATTTATTGAAGAAGGAAAAAATCCAAAATGCATTTAAACAGGAAGTGATTGCTGAAGTTCCACAACAAATTGAGGAAAAAATTCAGGAACTCATTGATTGGATGGTTGAAAGAGATTTTCGGCAATGGCAAGCAGTGTTGGACCATCTGGATAAACGCAAGAATGCTCATCAAGGCAAAATAATGGGGGATAACCTGAACACCACCTTCCAATATAACCGGGAACACTTGATTGAGAGTGTGGCTAATCGGGCAAAACGAGTGGTAGATGGTTACGATCGTCACATCGAAGCGGCAAACATTGCTGAAGGCGCACAAAACGCAGTTGCAGCTGCAGCGGCAATTGAGGTTGGGGCGGTTGGATTGGGCACATTGATTGCTGTTCTGGCATCATCCCTCGCTGCTGATGTAACTGGCATTTTAGTTGCCAGTGCTGTAGCCGTATTGGGATTGTTTGTGATTCCAGCAAAAAGAAGAAAAGCAAATTTGGAGCTTACGCAAAAAATAAAAATGCTTCGTGAGCAATTAATTTCCACATTAAATACCCAATTTAACCATGAAATGGATCGAAGTCTTGAAAGAATTAATGCTGCTATCGCTCCTTATACCCTGTTTGTCCGTTCTGAAAAAGATTCTTTAGATCAGATAAACGAAGAACTCAATCAACTTCAAATTCATTTACTGAATCTTGAGAAACAAATTAAACAAATGGAATGAGTAAAAAATAATTGCATCGAATGGAATTTCCAGGGCATTTGATTTACAATGTAAATGACTTTTTAGCAAATGAATTTTGAAAAAACTATTTATAAGGAGACACCTATGATTGTAACTACTAAGAAATTATTCGATTTAGCATATGGAAAATATGCAATTGGTGCCTACAATATCAACAATGTAGAGCAGACCATGGGTCTGTTCCGTGGCAGTGTTGAATCGGAAGCACCTTTTATTATTCAAATCAGTAAAGGAGCTCGTTCATACACAGATAAACTGGTCCTGGAATCGATCATTCGGGCAACTGATGAAATTTTTCCGGATGCGATCTTTGCAGTGCACCTTGACCATGGTGATGAACAAACCTGTTACGACTGCATTGAAAGCGGTTTTTATAGCTCGGTGATGATTGATGCCAGTCATGAGTCCTTTGATGAGAACATTGCCATCACCAAACGGGTGGTAGATGCTGCTCATGCAAAAGGTATAGTGGTAGAAGCAGAATTAGGACAATTAGGTGGTGTGGAAGAACACGTTGCAGTCGATGAAGCCGATGCGAAATTAACCGATCCCGATCAGGCTAAAGAATTTGTGGAACGTACAGGTGTGGACTCTTTAGCCTGTGCAATTGGAACAAGCCATGGCGCATTCAAATTCTCTGGAACACAGGCATTACGTTTTGATGTATTATCCGAAATTCAAAAGCGATTACCTGGCTTCCCATTGGTTATGCATGGTTCCAGTTCGGTGCCGCAGGAAGAAGTTGAGCGTATAAACAAAGCAGGTGGCAAGCTTATGGGCGCTAAAGGCGTTGATGATCGACAATTCAAACGAGCAGCAGAACTGGGTGTGACCAAAATCAATATTGATACAGATGGCCGTCTGGTGTGGACTCGTGTTCATCGCGAATATTTCCTGGAACACCCGGAAAATTTTGACCTTCGTCCAATTGGAAAAGTGTTTATGGCAGAGTATGCAAAATTCATTGCAGATAAGAATCAAAAATTAGGTAGTGCTGGTCAAATTCCGGAAATCAAGAAATTCTTGAAATAGAATCAACACAAATTAATGTAGACACATCCAGTCAATTATGGTTGGATGTGTTTTTTATTAGGTCTTTTTCAATCGGAAATTTTTAGTATGATAAAATGCCAGTATGAATGAACAACCAAATCGTCGCATCGAAACGAGTTATCCCATCGAAATACTCATCAGACCAACCAACCGGATGGATTCTGACTGGATAAAATTGGGTGAAGGACCCGGTTTTTTTGATATTCCGCAGGATATGGTAGCGGAAATTAGTATAAAAAATTTGAAAGATGAAACGATCAAAGGATTGATAGAAGAAATTCAGGATGTGGATGGGCTATTTTCATTTAACCTGTCCGAAAACCGCAATGTTGGCAATAAAGGAATGCGTTTTATTCCCTTACTGACTCAAATATCTCATCTCAACTTGAGCGCCTGTGGACTGAATGATTATGGCATCGATCCCATCATTAAAATGCGTAATATTCGTTACCTGGATTTAAGTTACTGCACGCGTTTGACTGATTTGAGTATCAAAAAACTCGCAGAGATGCGGAGATTAGAGGAAATATATCTGCGAGGAATTCCTAAAATCTCGCATGCTGCAATAAAAAAAATCGAACGCCGAGATTTGATTATTCGTCGTTAGTGGACAGTCAATTTTTTACGGCGTAAGCGTAAACTATTACTAACAACAAACACACTGCTGAATGCCATCGCTCCTGCTGCCAACATTGGATTTAAATATCCCATGGCTGCCGCAGGAATCAGAAGAATGTTATAGATAAAAGCCCAGAATAAATTCTGTTTGATCGTTGATAGCGTCAAACGGGATAATCGAATCGCTTTCGGAACCCCGGAAAGATCTCCACCCATCAAAACCAGCGGTGCTGACGCCATGGCAACATCTGTACCTGTGCCAATTGCCATACCAACATCTGCTTGCGCCAGCGCTGGAGCGTCATTAATGCCATCGCCCACCATGGCTACTACTGCGCCATCGAGTTGTAGCTGTCTAACTTTCTCAATTTTATCAGCAGGCAATACTTCTGCAATTACCTGATCCAGGTGAACCTGCTGAGCAACTGCATTTGCGGTTTGTTGATTGTCACCTGTGATCATGACAGTTCTTAAATTCATTGCTTTCAATGCATCAATGGCTTCTTTAGATCCTGACTTAAGCATATCTGCCACAGCGATACATCCATGCACAACATCATCTATGGCAACCAGCATGACAGTCTTGGCTTCATCCTGTAATTTTTTAATATCTGTCTGCAATTCTTCAAATTGCCAATTCATCTCTTTTGCCATTCGCAGATTACCAACAGCAATTCTTTTTCCATCCACCTCCGCCACAACACCAGATCCCACCTGTGCCTGGAATCCTTGCGGATCGCTGAGATGGAGTCCTCTCTGGTTTGCTTCGGTTAGAATAGCTTCTCCCAATGGGTGTTCGCTCCCTTTTTCTACTGATGCTGCCAGCCTTAACAATTCTTCTTCACCAGCTGGAAAATTCTTTACACGAATATCAGTAACCGCAGGTTGACCACGCGTTATGGTACCGGTCTTATCCAGAACTACAACATCCAGTTTTCCCGCACGTTCCAAAGCTTCACTGGATTTAAACAGAATTCCATTTTCAGCTCCTAGCCCTGTACCAACCATGACAGCGGTAGGTGTCGCCAATCCCATTGCACAAGGACAGGCAATTACCAGCACTGCTATCATCTTGATTAATGCCCGTGTGAATTGGGATACTTCGGCATTAACCGCTGAAGGAACAGCAAAAAACCAGACCAGGAAGGTTATAACAGCAATCCCAATCACTACCGGGACAAACACAGATGAGATTTTATCGACCAGTTTCTGAATCGGGGCTTTGCTACCCTGTGCATCTTCAACTAATTTTATGATTTGTGCCAAAGCTGTTTCTTTGCCAACTTTAGTGGCTTCAAATCGAATTAATCCAACTTTATTTAAAGTTGCGCCAATAACCGTATCACCGGGTTTTTTATCAACTGGCATCGATTCACCGGTTAACATCGATTCATCGATGGTGGTCCTGCCTTCCATCACCACCCCGTCCACTGGAATTTTTTCTCCAGGACGCACGAGCACAACATCACCGATGGTTACGTCATCCGTTGGAATCTCAATTTCATTACCATCTCTGATTACTCGCGCAGTAGCTGCCCGTAAATTCATCAATTTTTTAATCGCTTCTGAAGTTCGGCCCTTGGCTTTTGCTTCCAGATACTTGCCTAGTTTGATCAGCGTAATAATGACAGCTGCTGTTTCAAAATATACATGACCAGGTAGAAACCCTAAAACAATCGGTATGGAGTAAAAGTAGGCAGCTGAGGATCCCATAGCAACCAATACATCCATGTTTGCAGAACCGTTCCGCAGGGATTTGTAAGCTCCTATGTAGTATTGCCTACCAACATAAAACTGGACTGGTGTTGCCAGGGCAAACATCACCCATTTCAGCCAGTTACTGTGCATGTCAACTTTAATCAGTCCCAGATCAGCTCCCATAGAAAGAAAGAAGAGAGGAACCGTGAAAATCAAACCGAGGATCAACATCTTTTTTTGATAATCAATTTCTGCTTCTCTGGCTTGTGCTTCTGCATCAACAGCAGAATCACCGCTTTCCACAGCATGGAAACCTGCCTGTTTGACGATTTTACGTAAATCCTGCTGGCTGATAATTGTTGGAATGTAGGTAACCTTTGCTCGTTCAGCGGAAAAAATTACACTACTATTTAGAACACCTTCTTGGGCAGATAGCGCTTTTTCAAGACGTCTGGCGTCATTGTCATCACTCATACCCTGAATGTATAAATCAGCTTCACCTGTTGCAACCCCATAACCTGCACGTTCTACACGTTGTAAAATCATGGGAAGTTTCACCAGAGTGGGATCATAATCAACCGTAGCTCGCTCTGAAGAGAGATTTACGATAGCAGTATTTATCCCCTTTTCTTTCTTTATATTTCTTTCTACCGAAGCGACACAATTTGCACAAGTCATTCCTGTGATGGGTAATACAACATGCTTTGACTCTGCCATTGGATATTCCTTTCAAATCTTACTAGATACTCTGGTGAAACCTTCGCAAAATATATTAATTAACCGCAGGATAATTGATTTCTGTCAACAATGCTTTAATTTTTTCAGTATCCGCGGGCTGTTCAAAAGAGACGGTTACCTGTCTCGTTTGAGCAGAGGCAACTACTTTCTTAACACCTTCTAAATCAACTAATTCTGTTTGTATGGTATGGACGCAATGTCCACAAGATATATTCGGTACATTTAAAGTAATTTCAGTCATTTGATCTCCTTTTTTTATACTTTGGTTGCTGCTTCAAAAACCTCGGAAATTTCCAACAACACACGTTCTCGTTCATTTGGATCATCACCTTTTATTGCTGTGATCAAACAGGAATTTAAGTGGCCTTCGAGAATTATGGTGCTGATTTTATTCAACGAGGATTGAACTGCCTGAATTTGACGAATGATATCAATACAATATGCATCCTCCTCGACCATGCGCTGAACACCCCGCAGGTGCCCTTCAGCGATTTTGAGTCTTTGAATTACTTCTTTATGATCGTGCATCTTATCTCCTTACCCCCTCCCCATGGGGAGGGGTAGAATTATTTTATCTAATTAGACCATCATTGTCAAGTATTTTCGGTACATCCTCTTGAAGCAAATTTATTGTGATTCTTCCACTTCGAATCCGGTTATAATCAATGTCAATACATATTTGGAGTGACTCAATTGATGGATAAAAATAATCCACTTTTAAATTTTTCTGAAGAAGACACACAACCAATCAGAAAGCATAGAGATCGTTCATTGGACGTGACCCAACCCATGGAAACTTTCGCCGATACACAACCGATCTTTCATGATGATAAAAATGCCAATTATCAACCCATCCAAATTTCCAATTCACGTTTGCCCTTGCAACGTGAACCCGACATTCTACCGAAAAGGAAGCGCAAGGGCTGTGGTTGTTGTGTTTGGGGATTGATTATTCCCATTCTGGCAATCCTGATTGGCTTTTTATTATTCCCCTATCGAACCAATGTACTTATCCTGGGTGTCGATCGTTCACCAGAAGGTACATTTGTTGGCAGAACTGACACCATCATGCTCTTGAGTGTGATTCCCCTGAAACCAGATGTCAATTTACTATCCATTCCCCGTGATTTATGGGTGAATATTCCTAATTATGGTGAGAACCGCATCAACACAGCTCATTTCTTTGCTGAAGCCAATCTGGCAGGTACTGGACCAGAGGCCGCGGTCCAAACTGTCCGTGATAATTTTGGAATAACGGTAAATTATTATGTCCGTTTTAATTTTGACGGTTTTAAAGATATCGTCAATGCCATGGGTGGTATCAACGTCGAAATTCCAGAGCCTATGTCGGGTTATGAACCTGGAACCTATCATTTAGATGGTGAGCAGGCACTGGCATTTGTTCGTGATCGCTCAAGCAGTGATGATTTCTTTAGAATGCAACGCGGTCAAATGATGCTAAAAGCTGCAGTAAAACAAATGCTCAACCCGCTAGCCTGGCCAAGGATCCCATTGATCATCACAACCGGATTACAGGCAATAAATACGAATGTTCCATTCTTCGAAATCCCACGCATTGGTGTTGCATTGGTGCGTGCAATCATCTCAGATACAATCAATAGCCAAACCATCACACGTGAAATGGTATATCCCACAATCACCGCAGACGGGGCAAATATTCTCATTCCCAATTGGGAGATGATAAATCCATTATTATTGGATATGTTTGGCGAATAAATCCAAATAATCAGCCCACGCCGTTTTGTGTATGGCGTAAACGTTCCCAGGTTTCATCATCCTCTAACGTGATCACACGAAATGCTTCGGCGTATTTCATGCCTTTATCTTTCGCTCGTTCGGATGCCCATTGTTTTACACGATCTCCAGGATCCCAATGGGGGAATTGACTTTTATGTGCCCGTAAAGCCGTCAGTTTTATCTCAATAGTCTCATCAATGCTCAGGAAAAGCTCAGATTGTTGATGTCCATAGATAAAAACTTTGCGCACTTTATGTGCTCGGAGTCCTTCATTTTCCAATTCCTGAAACAGATTAGGTTGTCCGGCTGCCGGGAAGACGGCATCCAGAGCAGCTGTTGCAGCTGCCCTGTGGTCAGGGTGATTGATGTAATATTCACTGGCAAAAACCACTGTGGGATCACCAGTCAAGACTACCTCCGGTTTGAACCGTCGGATTTCCCGAACGATTTTCTTCCTTAATTCCAGGGTAGCTTGTAATAACCCATCCGGTTCACCTAGAAAATTGATTTCCGTTGCACCGGTAATTTTTGCAGCAAGCCTGGCTTCCTCTTCTCGGATTGCTGCTGCTTTCTCACGGGTCATTCCTGGTGTTGCGATACCTACATCACCGCTGGTACATAATACATAACTCACTCGGGTACCTGCTTTTACCCAACGTGCTAACGTTCCAACACAGGAAAACTCAATATCATCAGGATGAGCAACTATTGCCATCGCACTTTCTGGAATATATAAAGAATAATCTGTCATTCAAAAATACCTCAATTTGTTCTCGTTGTTAACAAGACCCATTTTATGATGGATTGCTTCATAATTCAATCAATCTGTCCAAATTGACTCGGCGAGATAAGATCTATTTAGGATTATCGATTTTCTGATACAGTGGCAATTGGTTTTCTTT
>JACZIY010000618.1 GCA_014860845.1 Anaerolineaceae bacterium | reverse complement strand
ACGGGATATAAAATTGGGCAGGTACAGCCATTCTTGATATATTCTGCTACTTTGGTTCTTGCTTCATCTGGTGTACCAGAAGCTGTAATCTTCAGAATAAGATCCTCGGGTACCAGATGTTTAGCTTTTTGAATTTGTTCATGCGTGGCAGGCCACCCGAGAATTGATTGAATCTCTGTAACCACATCAGAAGATACTCCTGACGCTTTCGCAATATGTGGTTGTTGAGCAAGATATTGAGTAAGTAATTCTCTGGTTGTGTCAATTGCTTTATCATGATCTTCATCCACAGAACAAACGACTAATTGAGGTCTATCGATGTCATCAAATCTTCTACCTGCTTTTTTGGCACCTTTGTCTAATAATTCAAGTGCTTTTAAGTTATATTCTGGAGGAACACAATAATTGAGTACACAGCCATCAGCTATTTCGCCAGTCATCTCCATCATTTTATCCCCGGTTGCACCAATCATAATTGGAACATTTCTGGGTTCCCTTCTTCCATGAACAACATCTAATTCAATACCGGATACCTGAATAAATTCACCATCAAATGAGACTCTTTCCATATTGAGTAATCTCTTGAACACTTCGACTGTCTCACGCATAGCTAAGAGCGGTTTTGAACGGTCAATTCCTACATTTTTAGCAAGCGGATCCCACCAGGCACCAATTCCACAAATAATTCGATCTGGTGCAAGGTCATCCAATGTAAGGAATGTAGCTGCTAATAAACCAATATTTCTTGTCCAGTTGTTGATTACACCTGAACCGACTTTCAATTTTTCTGTGACAGCAGCATAAGCAGCCATTGGTACAATTGCATCACGTACAAGTCGACTTTCTGCCTGCCAGACAGCTTCAAAACCATAATTTTCTGCCAATTTCACATAATCTAATCCATCTCGTAAATCGTGTGAATCCTGCAAATATAAAGCAACACGTTCAAACATTATTCCTCCTCATTAAATCCTTAAATATTGGTTTGTGTCTTCGAAATCGATTAACTTTTTATATAATTCAAAGTCCTCCGGAGAATCTATGTCTAATTCAGCACTATCAAATTTTCTTACTTCAAGATGCACATTTTGGGCTTGGGCTTGACGCACATGACGCTCGAATGATCCTGGACCATAACTAAATTCAATTAATTCTGGGGGTGAAATAAATAAAAGATTCGTCCCACTCATTTTTCTATCTGGTGATATGAGCATAAACGAATAACCAACAGAATATTCCATCACTCCTTCGATATCTTCTTTTGTGATAAATGGTAAATCAGCTGGTAGTATCAATACAGACTGTGCAGCATAAGCTTTAACAACCTGAATGGCCTTTTTTAATGCCAAATTTAAGCCACTATCCCCGTCCTCCTGAAGAGTTTTAGCATTGTAAGATCTTGCTAACGATAATACAGAGGAATCCTTGCTGACAACAAGAACTTGATGAGGTATCTTAATGTCTTTTAATACTCTCAACGTATTTTCATACATTTTTAAATTCAGGACAGCTCTATCTTCTTCAGATAAGATATTTGTTAATTTTGATTTAGATCGTCTTAAGGGTTTTACTGGAACTATCACCCATAAGCTCATGGTTTGACTCCATTCTCAGAATTAATATTGAACCTTTCAATGAAATGTCAGACAACTTAATTATAC
>JACZIY010000617.1 GCA_014860845.1 Anaerolineaceae bacterium | reverse complement strand
AAAGATTCGACAGATTTACGAGTTCGGCGAACCCGCAAGTGGTTGCAGGAAGCGCTATTGTCCCTGATGCTGAAAAAACCGTTTACAAGGATATCAATTGCTGAGATCACTGATCAGGCTCAGGTATCTCGTCCAACTTTTTATTTACATTACCGAAACAAAGAAGAAGTTTTAGAAGATTATTTGGATTCAATGTATAAAAATTTTATGGATGACATGCAACCCTATCTGGATTCAATTATTCAGGGGAAAATGGCGGTGAAATTTTTTGAACAGATAGCCGATCAGGCGGTGTTCTTGCGATCGTTAATTGAATCGGAAGTTTCAAATCTTGTTATGAATAAGTTACATAAGTATTGCTATGATGTCATCAAACAATCATTGGATCAGGCACCGTACCCATCCATGGAAGGTACAATCTGGGATTATGTCATCGCCAGTATTGCTGGCAGTGTTTATGCGATGAGTATCCGTTGGTTACAAATGGATATGCCACACACACCGAAGGAAATGGGTGAATTAACCATGCGATTAATTCGGCCAGGAATTCGGGAAGTATTGATACAGGGCTCAGAATGAGTAATTATTATTTCAGGTCTCTTTATGGATGAAGTCTCCCTTGACCTATGGTTGATTTTATCTTGGAGTTGTGTTATCCTATACAAAAATGTATAGGATAAATAAACTACTTGAAATAAATCGAAAACTTTTCCATACGAACGACCTGGCAATTCTTTGGAATATTGAAGATCGCCACCATCTACATATCATCATATCCCGTTATCTAAAGAAAGGCATTTTATATCCTATTTATAAAGGATTGTATTCTGTTCTTCCCATTCACGAATTAGATCCAATCGATTTGGGAAAGTCCATCATACATTCTTTTACTTACCTTTCAACTGAATCTATTCTCTCACATGCCGGTATTATTTCTCAAACCGTATACGATTTTACATTTATTTCTGATAAATCAAAAAAGGTAAAAGTAGGGGATTGGGTATATCGATACAGGCAAATGCAGGATGAATTTTTATATCATCCAGCGGGGATTATGGATCAAGGGGGTAGTTTTATTGCGACAACTGAGCGAGCTGTTGCGGATATACTTTATTACAATCCGCGTTACCATTTCGATATTGTTGAACTGATTGATTTTGAAAAAGTCACATTGATTCAGGAAGAGATTGGTTATGCCCGAATACGAACTTAGACCAGAAGATGTAATTCACAAATCTCAGTTGCATAGATTATTGATAGAAGTTGTTGATGAACCTTTACTGGCACAATCTTTAGCTTTCAAGGGTGGAACTTGTGCTGCCATGTTAGGTTATCTTGATCGGTTTTCTGTGGATTTGGATTTTGATGTATTACCAGGATCGAATTTTGATGGTATTCGGGAAAAATTTTATAAATTATTTTCTGATCTGGGTTTAGAACTAAAATTAGCTTTTGATAAATCTTTATTCTTTCAGGTTAAATATAAAAATAATGTTGGAAAGAGAAGCAAATTGAAAGTCTCAGCCAGTACAAATTTTGTTTCTGCGAATCAATATAAAGTTCATTATTTTCCTGAAATTGATAGGTTAATCAATAGTCAGACGATTGAGACCATGTTCGCAAATAAACTGGTCGCAATAATGGATCGTTATGAACAACACCAATCTATAGCTGGTAGGGATATATATGATATCCATCATTTTTTTATAAAGGGTTATCAATACAATCTGGAAGTAATCACTGAACGAACAGGATCCCCCCTGGATAAATATTTGGAAAAATTAATTGAATTCATACGAAAAAATGTCAACCAGACAATTATAAATGAGGATTTAAACTCGCTTTTATCCGCAAATCAGTTCCAAAGTGTGAGAAAGGTTCTTATTCCGGAAATTCTTACCTTCCTTGAGTTAGAAAAAAATAAATTCAAAAGTGTATAGAGTGGTATGGCTAATATGGTATGAACGATAGATAATTAATATTTTCCTCTTAATTCTTTCATCAACTTCATTTCTTTGGTAAGATCAAACCATGACACCAGAAAATAATGCCAACTCTCTTTTGACACAGACTCTGGAAGGTGTACTGGAAAGAATCACATTTCAGAATGATGAAAATGGCTACACCATTGCGAAAATTCTTCCAAAAGGGAAGATCCAACCCCTCACAGTTGTGGGGGCATTAGCAGGAGTCCAGGTAGGAGAATCCCTGGTATTAACTGGCGTCTGGACCAATCATCATCAATATGGACGTCAATTTGAAGTGAAGTCATATCAGGTGAGGTATCCCGCCACACTGGAAGGCATTCGCAAGTATCTGGGCAGTGGGTTGATCAAAGGGGTTGGCCCGGTAACAGCCAGAAAAATTGTGGATTTTTTTGGACTAAAAACGCTGGATGTGCTGGATAAAACACCAGAAAAAATTCTGGAAGTGCCTGGCATTGGACCTTCCAAAGCGGGTCTGATTGGCACTGCCTGGATTGAACAACAACAAATTAAGGAAGTGATGTTGTTTCTCCAAAGCCACGGTGTCAGCGCCAGTCTGGCTGTCAAGATTTACAAGCAATATGGCGAAAAATCAATTCAGGTAGTGCGGGAGACTCCATATCAATTAGCGCGCGATATTTTTGGCGTTGGCTTTAAAACAGCTGACCAGATTGCCCAAAAATTGGGGCTTGCAATGGATTCTCCAGAAAGAATTCAAACCGGGTTGTTGTATGCCCTGGGAAATTTGAGTAATGAGGGACATTGTTTTGCC
>JACZIY010000079.1 GCA_014860845.1 Anaerolineaceae bacterium | reverse complement strand
CACTGGGCGGTTATCCTTGCCTGGAAAGACTCGCCGATAATCTAATTTTCTTCTGCCAAAATTAAACAATAAAGCGATGGGAGCGTCAGTGGCTTTTAAATAATTTATAACCTGGGCAAGTTCGTCATTTGTTAATGGATGCGAAAATGCTTTGATTTCAACAACAACCTGATTTTCATCAAAAAGATCAAGATAAAATAATGCAACCTGTTCATCGTCCATTTCCACGGACACCGGGTATTGAGTCTGAACTTCAATCTCGCGGCTGTTTAATTCTAGAGCGAATGCGCGTTCGTAAATTTCCTCTTTATATCCAGGCCCAAGCTTATTATGAACTGTCATCGCAGCGCCAATAATTCTAAATTTAAGATCATTTCCGGTTGAATCAACGACGAGGTTGCTCATTAAATTTCCTCCTGATTGATGCGGTGTTTATTTTGTTCAAAGGAAAATATCCATTACACATTAAAAGGATCAACTCGTATTTACCGAAATAATTATACACATTTCCATGTTTGAAATTTTCAAAAAATCCGGCAATATACGCTGTCAAGCATTCGTGAATTCGTGTCACATTCGTGGATGGCCGACCCTATTCGTGAGTTGTCCATGCATGAGTGCTCTATTCGTGAATTCGTGACATATTCGTGGGTGACGTATCCCATTCGTGTATTCGTGTCAAATTCGTGGATGGCCTGTCCATTTCGTGGATGCCAGCTTATCTCCTATCCTTCTGACCAGTCTTTACTCAGCTAAGCGGTTAAATCGACCCAAAACCCCTTGTTTTTTGATTTAAATCTCTATATAATCATTTCAGCATAAATCATTATCATTATTGATAATGATAATGTAAAGGAGAACCTGGCATGAATCCTTCTGAAAAAGCTGATTTGATCATCCATCCTGTGCGCTTGAGAATCCTGCAATTATTGGGCAGGGAGCCTCTTACCACCAGTAAGCTTGATCATTTAATGCCGGATGTGGCTAAATCATCTTTATACCGCCATATCAGAAAATTACTGGATGGTGGTTTTATTGAAATAGCGGAAACCCACCCGGTTAAAGGCACACCAGAAAATACCTACAGATTGTTGCAAGCTCCCCATATTACAGTTGAAGATGTGCAGCAAATGACAAAGGGAGATCATCTACATTATTTTTCCAGCTATGTTGCCGGACTTGTACAAAGCTTTAAAGCATATTTGGATTCACAGGATATACTGGATTTGTTAGCAGACAGGGCAGGATATTCCGAGATACTTTTTTATGCTAACACAGATGAATTTGACGCTTTATTCATTCCACTTCGTGACCAGTTATCCCAAATAAGTCAACAACCGCCACAACCCGGGAGGCGTTTGCGTAAACTTGTATTGATAAATCACCCGGAAGTAGAGGAGAGATAAAAATGGAAAACTCAAGTATTTTAGATCAATTAATGAAGTTGTTACCCCTGCTAATCCCATTGTTTTTGATTCAATTGGGACTGATGATCGCCGCACTGGTGGATCTGCTAAAACGTGAGAAAACCAAAGGTCCCAAGTGGTTGTGGATCATCATCGTCGTTTTCGTTAATTTAATTGGACCGATCATTTATTTTGTGATTGGACGTGAGGAAGAATAAAATGGCAGAAAAAATTGAATCCAATGTTGCTATTCGCTGCCAGGAGCTAACCCGCTACTATGGCGATGTGAAAGCATTGGATCATCTCAATCTGGAGGTGCCCAAAGGATCCATTTTTGGGTTCCTCGGGCGCAATGGTGCCGGGAAAACGACCACCATGCGCATGTTGACCGGATTGGCAAAACCCACCTTTGGAACTGCTTGGATCGATGGGATTGAAACCACCAATGGGAATCCTGCTGCCGGCTATGTCTTTGGTTATTTGCCCCAACAACCCGTTTTTTATGGCTGGATGCGTGCCTGGGAATATCTGGATTATGTGGGTCAGCTTTTTAAAATGCCGGGTGCCCACCGCAAACAACGCATAGCAGAAGTACTCGAGCAGGTGGGGTTGACCTCAGCGGCTAAACGCCGCATTGCCGGTTTCTCGGGCGGTATGAAGCAGCGCTTGGGCATCGCACAGGCAATTCTTCATGAGCCACAGGTCCTGCTCCTGGATGAACCCACCAGCGCGCTTGACCCGGCTGGACGATATGAAGTCCTCGATTGGATCCGCTCACTGAACGGCGATATCACCGTGTTCCTTTCCAGCCACATTCTGGGCGATATCGAACGTATTTGCGATCAGGTAGCCATTTTACACGAGGGAAAACTGGTCAAAGTTGGTGAACGCGACAGCATTTTATCCGAATATGCCACCAATGCGGTTGAATTGCAGGTCGATCTGGGTGCTGAAGAAGCTCTATCGCAATTCACAACCAAATTACAGCAACAACCCTGGGTAGAAAGTGTTATTCAAAACCAGCGTGTATCTCGGATGATCATTTCGGATACAGCGACAGCCAAAGCACAATTATTACCCTTAATTATGGCTGCCCAACTTCCATTGGCACGACTCGAGTGGGTACGACCCACCCTCGAGGAAGTCTTTTTAGAATTAAGTGAGTAAATCATGCACGCATTCTTCTATATTCTTAGTATTGTCTTATGCATTCTTGTTCCGGTGGTACTGGGCATCATCCTGCGTCGTCGCTTTCGGGTTTCCTGGTTGTTGTTTGGCGTTGGAGCATTAACCTTCATTGGTTCACAGATCGTGCACCTCCCATTGAATAATCTATTATCAAAAATAGGTCTGATTCCGGCAGGCATGGATACTGGCTGGATGATCGCTCAGACAGCAATTATCCTGGGCTTAACCGCCGGCATTTGTGAAGAATTAGCCCGTTTCGTTGGGTACACCATCCTTAAAAAGGCTCGTAAAGCAGAAGATGGCATCATGCTCGGGCTGGGTCATGGCGGCATTGAAGCCATGATTATCATTGGTGTGTTGACAGCCGGTGGTATTGCCCAGTTATTTGCGCTACGTGGGGTCGATCTCCTCAGTCTGAATATCAGCCAGGAACAGGTAATCGCCTTACAAAAACAATTGGATGCATTCAATCAATCAGCGTTTATGGGTCTAATCCCTTTGGTGGAGCGCCTGGTTGCGATGACCATGCACCTGGTTCTATCAATGATGGTGTTGTATGCATTTCAGACGAATAAACGCATCTGGGTATTGTGGGCAATCCTGTACCACGCATTGGTAGATGCTATTGCCGTGGTGCTCAGTGGCAACCAGGTGGATGTGCTTCTGATTGAGTTGGCATTTTTTATCTCCCTGATTCCGGGTGTTTTCTGGGCTGTCAAAGTCTTTGGCAAGCAACTAAAGGCCAATGTGCAGCCAAAACTACCTGTCGAGTGGCGTTTGTTTGGAGTAGCTTTGCGCAAGGAGCTCATTCAATTATGGCGTAACAAAATGGTACTGGTCATCGTGGGTGTTTTTGCCCTGTTTGGAATGGCGTCTCCATTACTGGCCTACTTCATGCCAGAAATTTTCAAGAGCATCGAAGGCGCTGAGATGTTCAAGGACCTGATTCCTGTGCCCTCCATTATCGACGCGATGACTCAATATCTCAAGAATATCTCGCAATTTGGTTTTCTCATTGCCATCCTGGTAGGCATGGGCAGTGTCGCAAGTGAAAAAGAAAAAGGTATCACGGAGATGATTCTACACAAGCCATTACCCCGCTGGGCATTTATTCTCTCAAAGTTTACTGCCCAGTCACTGGTTTATGTGGTTGCCTTTTTCATTGCTGAAATTCTGGCTTATGTCTACATTCTGGTTTTGTTTGAACCGGTATCCTTCGGATTGTTTACCATCATTAATGTTCTGTTATTAATGTGGCTGTTGTGCTTCACTGCCATCACAGTACTGGGCAGCACCGCCAGCCGATCCATTGGTATGGCAGCCGGGATCAGTCTGGCTGGTAGTGTGGTGTTGATGCTCTCCGCACAAATCCCGAACTATGGCAGCATCAGTCCGCAGGCATTGATGGGTTGGGCTGGTATGCTGGGCAGTGAATTAAGCTTCACCCTGCAAACCAGTAATTTTACAGCTCTGGGCGCAGCAGTCGTATTGATCATCATGGCATTGATTTGGGCAGTTGGATTATTCGAACAACAGGAACTCTAACCACCACCAACCGGTGGGACGAAATCCAACTCGTCCCCCGGTTGCAGAATCGTGTTTTCTCCATCCGGAAGACTGCTTATATCCTGTTTGTTGATAATAACAAATAAATGCGGCATCAGATTCCCCTCCTGATCGCACCAATGTCTGCGCATATGGGGGTATTTCTCTAAAAATTGATGAATCGCCATTCGTACAGTAGCCTGTGGTTCAACTTCCAATTCAATTGAACGTTCCCCAACAAGTTGGCGATAGGTGGCAAAAAAATGAAGGCTGATTTGCATTGACTGAGAAAAAATTATGGGTAAGCAGATGGGGTAACAGGAGTCAGTACTGCTTCGTCCGGTGCAGGATAGGCTTGACCATCCTGTGTCTGTGGCAAAAGCGGTTGCACCGTCTGGGTGGGCACCAGTTTGGGTAAGCTGTTATTCGGGGTGGCTGTTGTCTGTGGGGCACTCGTTATCATCGGATTGAGGGTCACCTGAGAAGATTCCTGGGTGCGGTTAAATAATCCCAGCTCAATCGGATTACCCTGCAACCAGAGATACCCCAATACTACAAAGGCAATCACTGCCACGATCAAAGCTGCTACGACACAACCCACCGGCAAAATTGGGCTTTTTTTATTCAACGCCTGAATGCCATCTGGTATTTCAAAGCTGATGATGGTGATATTATCGTGCCCGCCACGTTGATTAGCTAACTCAATCAGATGATCAACTACCTGATTGGTATCATCCACGTCAAAGGCAGCCAGAATTTCCGCATCCGTAACCAGATCAGTAAGCCCATCACTGGTCAGCACCAACCGGTCACCGGTTTGCAAGGTGACACCCTGGTTGTTGAAAGCCTGCTGATCCGCTTCTCCATTATTCAGGCGCATTCGAAAATCAATCTCAGGCGGATTGGGACCACCCAGATAACGCCGGATCACATGCCGATTCGGGTGTCCTTCCACCTGATCAGGTGTGAGGATGTTGTTATCCAGCGCTTCCTGAATCCAGGTATGATCAACACTCAATTGACGAATGCGATCACCACGAATCAGATAAATACGTGAATCACCAACCGAAGCCGAAAACAAACGATGTCCAATCATCCAGGTGACAGCCACAGTGGCAGCCATGCCCTGCTTACCATTATCCTTTTGAGATTCTGCAAAAATAGCCTGATTGGCTCGATTAATACCCTCTTCCAGTATCTGGATGGGTTGTTGCCCATTACTCTCAGTAACAGCGTGCATGATCTGATTGACTGTCAGTTCAGCAGCAACCTCGCCAGCTTTATGGCCTCCAACACCATCACTCAATACCGCTACCAATATCGGGGTGGGATTTTTCTTACTGAGTTGAAACGCAGTCACGCCAAAGCGGTCTTCATTATTCTTACCGCTCATGCCTGGATGGGTCTTGGCGACAACAGGATAACGTGATTGAGTCTTACGAATCATAATTTTGATTATACGTGATAATTTGAATTTCGCGATCTTCTGTAGGATGCGATAATTCAAATCGGTAAAGGGCTTTGGCAAAATGGATTAAATCGCCATGTCTTAATTTTACCCCTTTGGTGGTAATGGGCGCAAAATTCACCCAGGTGCCTGCAATCGAATTTTGATCCCGTAACCAGTACTCCCCCTGTTCGGTGCGTGATAAGCGTGCATGCACATCATCCATCGCTGAGTTGGCAATCACCAGGCGTGCCTGAATGGGATCACTACCAATTACCCATTCTTTGCGGTCAAGCACAACTGTCTTTTTGCGATTCGGTTCATAGCGCTCATTCATCGGAATCAACATCGCTTCCACCTGTTTACCGATAGAGTCTTTACCTGGTTTACCATTGCCGGAACGATCGTCTGCCTGTTTGATTTTTACCGGTTGGGTGACCGGGTCAATCTTACGCTGGCGTTTGGTAGCCTGGTCGCGCCAGAATGCCTGACGTTTGCCTACCAGCACAATCGCGGTCACCAACACTGTCCCGGCGATCAAAACACTAGCCAGGATGATCCAGCGTTCCGGGGTAAGTTCCAGGCGCAGCAATCCCTCCCAGAAAGTCAGTGGGACAGGCGCAACGGTGATATCCATCACAGCGGGTTGGGTGCGGGCTTTGATCCCCAGGCTATCTTCAATTTCCACAAAGAAAAGGATTTCCTGGTCACTTTCATAAGGAGTTAAATCCAGTTGGAAGGTATCAAATGGAGCCTGAGTCAGCTCCTGTGCCACCTCACCTTGCACATACAGTCGTGCACTCACCAACTCGCGAGGATGCCCATCCAAAAACTCATACATGTATTTGATTTCTACCTGGTCCGGTTCCAAATCGCGGATGCGGGCATCTTTTGCGTCTACCACCCAATTGCGTTCCATTAACAAAGGTGGGTTGATCAGAATGGGATTGGGCGCTTCCACGGTAAGATTCACCTTTGCCATCCCCGAGGAAATGTTTCTGCCATTCTGCTGGATGACAGCCGTAAGACGGTGCGTCCCGGAAGTACGGATACCCGAGGTATAGGTCACTTCATAGATATAACGGTTAGGCTGGAAGTATTCCTCAATATCCGGCAAATCTTCCTGCCCGGAAAAGAGAAAGAACTGACCGCCCGTCTCTTCTGCCAGGTTTACCAGCGGATCAACTACACTGGGGTTGCTGGAACGCGCTGAAGCAGGACCCACCATCCAGACATATACCGGTACTTTCTGCTGTACTGCCCGTTCAATAAAACCCGGAAAAGCAGAAACATTACTGATGGTTGGTTGTGGCGTGATATACAGAATAGCACGTTTCATCATCGGATTAAGGGTGGGATCAGTCGCCAGATCCAGCGCCTGAAGCAAGCTGGTTAGGTTAGGCTGGCTGTTCATCAAATCAGGTTGGTAATCAGCTAAGCGTTGGGCGAACTCTCTTGGACTTTCATCCCGAATCTGCTGCAAGCCGGTATCGGTCACCAGACTGAAATCATCCGGCGTGCTGGCAGGGCGGCTATCAAGCCACTCAATGATATGGTCAGTGATTGCCTGATAACGGGATGCACCGCTGCTGGTGTTGGTCGCCAGCGTAGGGGAAAGATTGTACGCCAGGATGAGCTGATATCCCGGCTCACTACGCTGTAACAGGTCAATTGGTAGTGGTTCCTGCTCATTTTCAATGATCGAAATATCCGTCTCGGAGAGATCGTTAAGCGCCTGCCCCTCTCCATCATAAGCTTCCAGAAAGAACGAAATCTGTGGAAAAGTTTCAGTTTTGACCTCATGAATGATAGCGCTGGATTGCGATTCCTCCTGCGCCCGTACCACCGAAACGACAAAAAGACCTGTCATGATCGTGAGTATCAGGCTGGCTCTCCAGAGATTGGGTGATCTTTTTTTAATTCTATAATTCATGGGTCAAAAAAGGGTGGAATCACCCACCCTTTCGGTAATTATATACAGATTCTAGAAGAATTGTAATTCGGTATAGGTGCAAACTATCATCCATTAATAATACAAAAGCATCCAAATACCAATTGTGATGATTTCGTTGATGATGAAAAAATTGGATTGGGTGGGTAGGGGCAAAGCATTTGATAATGGGGATTGTTTTTACCAGAAATGCTGATATCAAATGCTTTGCCCGTACGGTTTGCATTGATGGTGGCAATGGTGGATTGGGCGTAATGGCGGGTTCGGAACCCGCCC
>JACZIY010000008.1 GCA_014860845.1 Anaerolineaceae bacterium | reverse complement strand
CAGGGTGTAAAGTGGCGTAGTGGTGCCTAATACTGCTTCACCGGGATTGTAGACGAAGCCTTCGCCTGCTAAAATGTTGCGGGCATATCGAAAGGTGATGTATGAATCATCAATCGTACGCGGACCGGGGATCATCCGTGCACTGAATGCCAGCAGGAAGAAAAACAAGGGCAGCAGGCGGGCGAGTTTTTTCATGAGATGGGTTAATTATAGATGAGATTCTTCTTCACTCCCCAAGCAAATCCTGTACAACATCCCGAACCCAATATGTATATTGTCCCTGATGGGAAAGCCTGCGGATGCTATCCAGATGATTCCCGATCGTAACAATCGCTGGTTCTTCCACCTGATTTTTGACCTGTCCTAACCCCACGGTGGATAGAAGACCATTGCAGAGACAGCGACGAGATTCTGTGTTGTGAGGTAAACCGCGTTTCTTCACGAAACTCTCAACCGGCGCAGCCGAGCAACGATGGAATAACTTGCGTTTACCATTTTCATCTGGCTTACTTAAACCGCGTTGTTGTAACAGACCAATATCGCACAACCTGGTTCGGGATTGATAGACCGAGTCATCAGCCAATGTGCCATCTAATTGAGCAACCTTAAAAGGAAAACCTGTGGGGGAAAATAAAGTGGTCCGAACCAAAGCAGCATCATCTGTGCCCTTTTTAATCTCATTCAGGATGGCTGTTCGAAAGGCTGGTTTCATTCCGGATTCCTCCGCCAGGGCAAAAACAGACCCTACCTGAACCCCAGTAGCTCCTTGGCTCAGCGCTTTTTGAATTTTTTCATAGCTTCCATAGCCACCGGCTAACCAGAAAGGCAATCCAATTTGTTTAATAGCTTGCAGGTCAGGTTCGTCTAATTCACTATAAATCGGCTGACCCAAATCATCGACCTTCATTGGACCCTGCGGTCCGGCATTATGGCCTCCAGCTGTATGATGTTCAATGATAAAGCCATCGGGTGGTTCGCTTTGACTGTTCGCCAATAATTTGACCAGACCCTGTAGTGAAGCAATTGCTAAAATGGCAGGTCGGTGAAGGGGTTTGTGTGTAAATTTCCCATCGGCTACTTGTTTGGGATCAAATGGAACGTAAAAGTCTTCACCGGGTTCACGATACAATACCAGAATATCTATCCTGACCGTTTCATGGTTTACCAATTGCGAACAGATCGCTGGCAACCCATCCGGGTTACCAGCACCGATGATGACACCATCCACATTGGCCAGCATCGCTCCGTACATTGTGTAAACCAGTGGTAATTCCACTTTTTTTAAGAAGTTAATAAAAATATTACCGTTATGAGCTTCCTTTGCCAACCAGACTTCGGCGAAACCTGTGGCAATCAAAAGTTCAATGTTGTCATTATCCAGAGCAAGTGGGACTGGTTCATCAGGTCGAGAAGGCAATGGGATCACATCACTGCCATCCAAAGCCCTTAAAAGTTGCTGAGGAGGATTCTTAAAATGACTGGCTGGCGCTTTCCCCCCATCAATAAAATATCGATCAAGAATCTTCTGTCCAATACCTGTAAGGAACTTATCATCAAATGCTTTGAACGCCCGGCGCACATGACCACCTGGATCACCCAGTTGCAGCAGGCGAACATACACCCAATCCAACCCTGTACCGGAAACTGTACCGGCGGTAATCTCAGGCTTGTCCATGGCAACGGCTTTTGCCAATCGCCAGTTTGAAACATAAACACCCATTCCACCTTGAATGAGTTTAATTTTATTCAGAAAATCCATATTTATACCTCAACACACAGTGTTATCCACTTCTGCTTATTATTGTCGTTTAAGAAGGAAGTGGGATTGGATACATTCGTCGTGACAAGCGGTAATACCTATCAGGTTGGGTTTACGATTGGACCTACCGCCAAATTTAATAAGATGTAATTTATAACCCCGATTTTTGGAATTGGTTGTGATGTGGTGGAGAGAGTGTGAGGAAAAAGTTTTTGTTGGATGGTCACCTATGAATCAATCCAAGGGATAGGTATTCATAGGATAGAACCCCCCAAATATTTGAAAATGGTTGCGTGAGTTAACCGAATTCATTTGGTTTGAAAACGAGTGTCCATGGATATGAATCCATGGTTGAGGGAATAAGGCTAATTATTCCATCCTCTTCCTTTAAAAAACGCACCTGATTTCCAGTATAATCCTTGTATGACATCCTCGCACACCCGCATCAATCGCCTTCAGCGTCGTCTGCAAACCATTTCTGTAGTTGCCGAATATCTCAAAAAAATTGATCAAC
>JACZIY010000616.1 GCA_014860845.1 Anaerolineaceae bacterium | reverse complement strand
GCTAATGACTGCATCAGCTACCTGATCAATCACAAACTGGGCAGCGGCAACACCTGCTCCACCCGATTGACGTCCCCCCGGATTGGGAAGTGCCAGACTCTCTTTTGTCTCTGTATCATACTTTATCAACCATGGACATCTTCCAAATCTAGATTCAATGGGACTTTCGAGGTTCTGTCCCTGTGATGAAATCAGTAATATCATTAATCCTCCTATAATTTGTTATTATCTATTTTCCATTAACCAATATAGCCCCAGCGACTACCGGATCAAATCCATCTGGCCAGATCGTTTCTTTGTCATATTTAGCTTTTCCAAAATAGGCATCTTCCATGCTGGCTTCTTTTAAATTCGTTCCACGCAGGTCAGAATCATCAAAATTACAACCTTTTAAGAAAGTGCCTTCCATATTGGCATTTTTCAGATTGGCACTGGCAAAGCAGGCTCGTTTCATGTTGGCTGATTTCAGGTTTGCGCCTTCCAGGTTGATACCCATAATATTGGAACGTTTAAAACTGGTGGCTTCCAGATTCGCCCCTGCCAGATTAACATAGGAAAAATCTGTGCCATAGAAATCGCCACCGCTTAATTCTGCTCGTACACCACCTTCTTCACCTGCCAGGTATTTACGATGCAATTCAAAAATTTTTATTAATTCTTCATATAAAATCTTTTTATACATGATTCTCCTCTTATTTCAGAAAAGCTCCACCTTGTTCATTCGAAGTACCTTTAATTTTGAAGAGCTTATTCTTTCCAAAATAAAATGATTACAATGGAAAGAAAAAGCTAATCAGTTTGCTTTATTAATGTAAAAGTTCTGTATGATCGATTAACTTGCCATCCATAAATGCCTGTATGGCTACTTCAATGTCACGTAGATCCGTGACAATTGGTTTAATATTAAATTGGCGCATGCTTTCATAAGCTCCCATTCCCATACCACCACAAATTAAAGCCTTACAATCAGAAATGGTTTCTGCCATACTGGCATGTTTTTGGTGCGATCCTGCATCCATGCCATGACCAGCACTACCATGGCCATTTTCCTCATGTTGCGCAACAAAATGTCTGTGACCCATTTTGTCACGCAATTCCTGTTGTGTTACTTTTCCTTCTTCGATGGTCACCACAAGATAGTATGGTGCCCGTCCGAAATGCTGGTCGATGGTTTTTCCATCACTGGTTATTACTGCGATCTTCATAGATATCTCCTTTTGTAAGGTTTCAAGTGAAAAGTGCCTGCCACCAGGCTCTTCTCGTTCATCGGTTGGATATAACGTTAATAAAATTTGCGCAACTTCCTCTCCTTTGTTTTCCCAACAATGCGGAAGGTGTGCTTCGAACACAATACTGTCACCTCTTTGTAAATCGAATTCCTCCTGGCCAATTTGATAATAAATACTCCCCTCGAGGCAATACACAAACTCATGACCTGTGTGTACGATCATACGGTCACCACTTCCCATACCTGGTTGTAATATAACCACAAATGGTTGAACAACTTTACCTGCCAGATCTTTACCCAGATTCTGCATCTGTGTGCTGCCAAACGCAGCCAAAGGTCTTTGTTCGACTGGGGTAAAAACCACCCGTTTTTCAACCTGCTCCGTTTCAAAAAAAGTAGTGATTGGCACCTTCAATCCCTGCGCTAATTGCTGCAATGTACCCACAGAAGGAGAGGATTTTCCATTCTCTACCAGACTCAAGGTATTGACATTCAAGCCACTGCGTTCTGCCAAAGCTCGTAAAGAAAACCCCCTTTTGGTGCGTAACGATCTCAGATTGTTTCCCACCATGTTTTCAGGATGCGGTTGCATGTTTGAATCATCTTGTTGGTCACTCATGGTTATTCCTTAATATTTTTATACTAAAATTATAGTACAATAATTTAAATATACAATGTTTAATACCAAAATAATGATATAAGTCATATGTCTCAAGAAAATTTGAGAATTCATGTCAAGTAGGACTTGACTTGTCTGGCATTCTATATTAATCTATTATTATTACAATCAATCATGTGGGAAATTCAATTTATCCTCACGCATTTCTAAAAATTCATATTTATCTCCCCGAGGCAAAATGGCACCTGATTACAACCCCGGCAAACAACTCAATAAATTACGCAAAGAACGTGGCTTAAGTTTAAGAGAGGTAGCACGGCGTACCGATTTGACTGCCTCCTTCCTCAGCCAGGTAGAGCACGGTACTTCCAACGTTTCCATCGATTCTCTGCGAAGAATTGCAGAAGCGCTGGATGTGCCCATGATGCATTTTCTGGAAGAAATACCTGTCGATATCGAAGATATCAACGAACACATAGATCCAGAACCATGCGAAGATGATGATCGCACCAGAGTCTACTCTCCTGTGGTTCGGGCTGGCTGCCGGCCACGTTTGATCCTGCCACCATCCGG
>JACZIY010000615.1 GCA_014860845.1 Anaerolineaceae bacterium | reverse complement strand
TTTTAACATCTAAATATTCCCAAAACCAGGTATCCTCGTTGGTGAAATGGGTCGTCCACCAGACCTTTTCCTCCTCAAATCGAGCTTGATCCACAAAGGTAGTAACGATAGCACCCGATCGTGGAGTACCATCGATTTCGGTAATTCTCAAGCCCGGTGAGTCGGAGATGTACAGCCAATACACGTTGGTATTGGTGTATTTTTCCAACATAAAGGCTGAAAATTCTGGTTGCCAGGATCCATACATTGGCCAATGATCTGCTTGATGTGCATATAACTCAGCTAAATAGTCACCTCTAAATTTCTCACCATAAAAGAGGATCGATTCACCCGGTTCAAAGGATTGATCAGCATCTCCTTCAAATTGATAGGCGATTTCACGCCCCTGATTCCCCATATGAAAATTAATTGGATTGATTCCTTCTACTGCGAACCCAATTTTCTGAAGGTCATCAAAGGTGATTCGATAAATTCCATTCTCTGTCACCTCAATTCGTGCTCGAGCCTCCCAGGGATCCCGGAGATCACCTCCCCACAGAATGGGAGGATCAGCCTCCCATAATGCGCCATCATTTGGATTGAGGATATTCAGCTGCATGGGATTGATATCATCCAGTTGATAAATATTCAGATCTTCAACGAATTCCACCGGATCATCAAACGTAATTTTGAGTTCGAGATCATTGTTGAATAAAAAATTTTTTGATACACAATCCCAGCGGATTGGATAGAAATTGATTGAAACAAGATACTGATCTCGATACCAGAACGGATCACCGATTTGAATTGGGTTCTTATTTGCTTCCTGAGAACATGAATTGTTACTCTGTTCGAATGAATTGAGAACTCTTTCAGATTCAGAGGTGGATGAATATTTCAGATCGTCCGGCGCAGTAACACGCAGTTCAGGCGAAATATTGATAAAGGTTTGCAGAGAAGTACCTGCAGGCAACGCTACCGCCGTGGAAAAATATGGAATGTCCGGATCCCCAGGATTGGTAAGAATTTCGGTATTTGGAATTGAAATGGAGGTTCCCGCATCTGTCGGTTGCCATTGAATGGATGGAACATGTAAACTTAATGTGATGGTTTTATTTGTGCTTTGATATTCGATCTGTGATGATTTCGTTGAATAAGCGGTATTTCCAGACGAGAATGCCAGCGTGAACACATGCACAACCAAAATTAAACCCATCAGAAATCTCATTTTGATTTTCGGAAAAATCAAAACGAACCTGGAAAATTTCAACCAGGAATTTTGCATGCTATTCTCTTGATTTTATTCTTTAGGGGTTAAGTAATCGGATTCAATCGGCCAGTCCCAACCACGCAATTCTGCATCAAGCGGGTTAACGGTTTGTGGAGGGATAGGAGATCCTCCCGCATTCGTTTCCAAATCCGCTTCAAAGATGATGGCGGGTGGTTCATAGTCTTGCTTCGGTTCTGTCATGTTTACACCTGCTACAAAGGGGGATTATTTATGGAATTATTATACAGAAAAAACTATTAATTACAACCACCCTCTCACCCGATAAACCACTAAGCCAATATATTCTTTTAAAACATAGGTCACATCCGAAAGATTATCCGCGTTCGGAACAAGACCAACCAAAAGTTCCTGGATGGTTGGTTTCCAGAGAGAATTCCACTGATCATACGTGATGCTGTAATCCACTGGAGCCGGGATGACCGTAAATCCCTGTTTCTCGAATAACCCTACAGATCGCATCATATGGCTGGCAGAAGTCACCAGGATAATTTCGTTTACGCCGCGTTTTCTTAAAATTTCCGCGCTAAACAGGGCATCTTCAGCTGTGTTACGGGATTGATCCTGCAGAATCAAAATATTCTCAGGGACGCCCATCATGAGAAGCAGTTCCGCCATGTCCTGGGCGGGTGTGGTTGTACGTGATCCAGACCATTCAATATTGCCACCACTCAGCAAGATCCGCCCGGCAACACCGGATTGATACAATCTGGCAGAATACAACACCCGATCACCTGCGCCGTATGTTTCTGTCATCTGACGGGGGTATTGCAGCGATTCTGTGCCACCTCCCAAAAGGACAACCATACTATCCTTTGGAAGATTCTCTGGGGGAAGATAGCGCCACTCAAGAGATCTTGCCAGTATGGCGGGCACCCAGCGATTGCCGCCCAGAAAAATGACCATCAGGACCATAATTATCATCCAGCGCCAATTACGACCCTGAGTGTGCTTACGAGTGAGAAGTAAGAACGCAATCAATAGCAAC
>JACZIY010000614.1 GCA_014860845.1 Anaerolineaceae bacterium | reverse complement strand
GAAACAAACGATAATTGGAACACGGTGTTTATGAATCAATTAACCCCTTCAACATGGGAAATATCATTGTCTGCCGAAACTTCATTTCTAACCTATCAATTAATTAATGGCGCAAAAGTTGAGTACAGCGTAGCCGTTATTTATGGTGTCAATAGTGTGGTGCGAAGTCCATCTTATTCAGATATTTTATTATTGCAATGTAGACAGTAAAAAAAAACACCAGACCAAATTTCTGATCTGGTGTTTTTCAAATTTTAAATTTTCAAATTATTTTACTTAGTCTTCGTTATTCTCATCTACCGGGCCGATGATAATTTCAATTCTTTCCAAAACATCATCTGTCAATTTTTCCTGTGCTTCAGCAGCCAACAAATTTTCATCCAATTGTTCCAACCGAGTTGCTCCGGTTATCACTGCAGAGACTTCTTTCCGCCTCAATAACCACGCAATTGCCAATTGTGCAGTAGTAATCTCTAAATCATTGGCTAAAGCGGTTAAGGATTTGACTTTTTCGATCTTATCATCCGTAATTCGATCACGAATCCAACTCATGTTGTCCATCGAAGCCCTTGATCCCTCAGGGATGCCATCATTGTATTTTCCTGTGAGAATACCAAAATATAACGGAGACCAGGTTGTGAGACCAATCCCAAATTCCTTACAGACTGGTGTTAATTCATCCTCAACTCTTTTTCGATGAAACATATTGTATTGAGGTTGTTCAACAACTGGTGGAATCAGATTGAATTGTCGCGCTAATCCTCGAGCATAGGTGATTTGAGAAGCTTCCCATTCAGATGTTCCCCAATACAAGATTTTTCCCTGTTGAATAAAAGAGTTCATCGTAAACACAACTTCTTCAACAGGCGTATCAGGATCATAACGATGACAGTAATAAATATCTAAATAATCCACTTCCATTCTTTTTAAAGAAGCATTCAATGACTCAGTCATATGTTTCCGCGATAACCCTCGTCCGTTAGGCCCAGGCATGGTTGGCCAAAAAACTTTACTCGAAATGACCAGAGCTTCGCGTGGAAGGTCTTTTATTGCTTTCCCCATTACTTTTTCTGCCTGACCATTCGCGTAAGCATCAGCATTATCAAAAAAATTAATTCCTTGATCATATGCAGCGTGAATCAAATCAGAAGAAATTTTCTCATCAATTTGGCTCCCAATTGTTATCCAGGCACCTAATGCAATTTCACTTACTTTTAACCCCGACTTACCTAATCTTCTATAATGCATTATTTCTCCTTTATTTTTTTATTTGACCAATTCCAAGCGGTTTCCATTTATCATCATTGCTTCGTAAGCGGTGTTGACC
>JACZIY010000613.1 GCA_014860845.1 Anaerolineaceae bacterium | reverse complement strand
TACTTACCTGAGCCAACTCTCCTCAGAGTCTGTCAGGTTCTTCCTATTTAATCAGACCATTGCAGTAGGTGGATTAATTCATGTATTCTACAGCACATTCATGGCGGTGATGGGTGGTTTACTAGCTGTAGCCAGCGAACGTAGCCGTGAACGCGTAAAATCTACGCGAGAGGCTGTTCAGAAATGGTCACAGGATCGCTGGTTGGGTAAGTTGCAGGGAAATCCCTACGTTAGTTATGTTTTGCTGGGTGTTGTCCTGCTGTTATTAGTCTTATTACCACGTACCTGGGGCGCTTACTGGAATTATGTAATGGGAACCGTTGGAATCTACGTTCTGTTGGGTCTCGGTTTGAATATTATTGTTGGTCTTTCCGGTCAATTGGTGTTGGGCTATGTGGCTTTCTTTGCGATTGGTGCTTATACCTTTGCTTTGACCACATCACCGGAACCACATAACCTGGTCTGGAATTTCTGGATTGCTCTGGTTGTGGCTGTTCTGGCAGCTGCTTTATCCGGTATTTTGATTGGCTTACCAATCATGCGGTTGCGCGGTGATTATCTGGCGATTGTGACGTTGGGTTTTGGTGAGATCATCCGAATTTTGTTGCGCAGTGATATATTAAAAGATTTCACCATGGGGCCAAGAGGTGTACGAAATATTGCCGGTCCCACCTTATTTGGCCAGTCATTTACTACGGATGTTGATTTTATGTATTTGATTATTCTGGCTGTCTTGCTTTCGATCTTTCTTGCAAGACGCTGGCAGGAATCCAGTATCGGACGCGCCTGGCTGGCAATCAGTCAGGATGAGACGGTAGCACAGGCAACAGGTGTTGATACAAAGAAATATAAATTGTTAGCACTATCCCTGGGCGCTGCTTTTGCTGGTCTGGGAGGTGCATTGTTCGCTTCTCGTAACCAATTCACCGGTCCCGAAGATCATGCCTTAATGGTCTCGATTAACGTCCTGGTTTTGGTGATTGTAGGCGGTATGGGCAGTATCCCGGGTGTTGTTTTGGGAGCTTTCACCTTAAAAGGCTTACCAGAGATTCTTAGAGAGTTGGAAAGTTACCGTTTATTGGTTTTTGGTGCATTGCTGGTGGTGATGATGATCATCCGACCTGAAGGGTTATGGCCAGCCAGAAGACCAAAACTGGAGGTGCCTGTCGGACAGGATAATGAACCGGTCCCCTTGCCTGCTTCAGCTGGAGGAGAAAAATGAAAACGGTACTCGAAGCTCGTCAGGTATCAAAAATTTTTGGTGGTCTGGTTGCTGTAAATAAAGTTGATCTCATCGTTCCAGAAGGTTCGATTGCCAGTATTATTGGTCCAAATGGCGCTGGGAAGACAACATTGTTTAACTGCATTTCTGGATTCTACACACCAGAAATAGGAGACGTTTTGTTTAATGGGAGTAAGATCCAGGGTATGCTTACCGATAAGGTGGCAGCCATGGGGATTGCCCGAACTTACCAGAATATCCGCTTGTTTAAAAATATGTCCGCTGTAGAGAATGTGATGGTGGGCTTTGAACCACACCTGAAACATGGATGGGTGACAGCGATGTTAAAAACACCAGATTACCAGAAAGAACAGAAACATATCATCAATGAAGCCAGCCGCTTATTACACTATGTGGGTCTGGCTGGGTTGGGGGATAACCTGGCATTAAACTTACCATATGGAGCGCAGCGACGCCTGGAAATTGCGCGGGCATTGGCCAACCAGCCCAAATTACTATTGCTGGATGAACCCACTGCTGGGATGAATCCGCAAGAAACAGATGATATGAAGGATTTTATCCGTCAAATTCGCGATGATCTGGGTATCACGATCATCCTGATTGAACATGACATGCGCGTGGTGATGAATATCTCCGACCAGATTTCTGTGCTGGATTACGGTCAAAAGATTGCTGAAGGAACCCCCAAAGAAATCCAGGCGAATCCGCGCGTGATTGAAGCCTATCTGGGACCCGGAGCTGCTGCCTTATCCGAAAAATATCGACGGGAGAAAACGCATGATGCTTGAAGTTGAAAACCTGAACGTACATTATGGCGCGATTCACGCATTAAAAGGGGTGAGTTTTCACCTGAAAGAAGGGGAAATTGTGGCATTGATTGGTGCCAATGGTGCCGGAAAATCGACCACATTGAACACCATTTCTCGTTTGAATAAACCAACTTCCGGTGACATACGTTACAGAGGCGCGTCCATTGTTGAAACACCACCCCAGGATATTGTTACCAGGGGTATTATACAGGTACCGGAGGGAAGGAGAATCTTTCCCAAGATGTCGGTAGTGGAAAATCTGGAAATGGGTGCCTATATTTTTTCGGATCGTCCGCGGATTGAAGCTGATATCGAAATGGTATTTGGTAAGTTTCCCCGTCTACGAGAAAGACGGAAACAACTGGGTGGTACGCTCTCTGGTGGCGAACAACAAATGCTGGCAATAGCCCGCGGGTTGATGGGGCGTCCACAATTGATGCTGCTGGACGAACCTTCTATGGGTCTGGCACCTATCATTGTGGAACAGATCTTTGATATTATCCGCGAGATCAATCAACAGGGCACATCGATCCTGCTGGTGGAGCAGAATGCCCAGATGGCTCTATCCATTGCTGATCGCGGTTACGTGTTCGAGACCGGCAAGATTGTGTTGGAAGGCGACGCCGGTGATTTGTTGGAAGATCCCATGGTGAAAGAAGCTTATTTAGGCGGTGGATAGTATCTTAGTTAAAAGATAATTTTTGATGATATAACAGGCTGTTGCTTGATCAACAGCCTGTTTTTTTTTGTTTGAATTATTTTCACAGCTATAATTAACTCATCTTTAAGTGTCAGGAGGAAAAATGGCTGGGAATGTTGTTTGTAGTCATTGTGAATCTGTCATCCCCGCGGATTCCAAATTCTGTCCAAATTGTGGTGCTGAATATGAGCCGGAAAAACCTGTAAGTCAGTTTATTTCCGTTCCCCCTCAGTCTCCTCAACCAGTTCGTCCTCCACAACCCTCTCAATTTACACAAGCGCCAGTTCAGCCTGTGATTCCTACGATGGTAACTGAACCAAGAAAATCTAAACGGAATACGTATATCGTTATTGCAGTAGTTGCAGTTGTTTTACTTTGTGTTTGTATAATTGGTATTTTTGTAATTTCATCCCTCTCCGGGGGATGATCAGCGCTCAAATAACCTGGATTAATTGAAATGTAATACTTATAAAATGCCTGGTTTGATTTCTTCGGGTTTCAAAATTATGTTTTTTTTCAAAATAATGTAAGCATTGGTTCCAATAGTAGATCCAGTACTGAAAAACATGGCTGCCAAACCTGCAGCAGCAATGTTCGCAGGAAAAATTGCTGTCAACAAATGTGTTAATGTATAGGCGCTAGCCCAAAATAGTAAATGCATAGCGGATCTTTTTATCATAATTCGGTCATTCTTTTGGTATAGTTTTGATGATTTCCCCCATATATATCCAAATCCCAAACCAGCCAATAAGAGACCGAACCAAATTCCAGCACACCAGGCAAAAAAAGCACTGATCATGAAAAGGATATTGACAAACATCATTGCACTTGCCATAACAATACTAGTTATTAAAATCCGTTGATTGAAAACCTGTTCACGATTTATGCTTTTGAATAATTTGTAAAACATGAATAGTGACATGGGCACACTGAAGAGACTGATTAATCGAAGAAGAAAATCCAAACGGTCCTCCTTTTACCCTAGTAAAGGTTTTCCACAATGCCGACAGAATTTTGTGTCGGATAAAGTTTCTTTTCCACAAAAACGACAATATTTTGGCAGATTTGGTATGTTCTCAGTTTTTGGTAAAGACACAGCGACTTTTGAAGTCTTTAGTGCAATTGTCTCAGCGTAAAATGCAGGGTCAATGGATACCATCGGTAAGGGTTGCAGGAAAGCTTTTATTAAGTCCTGCATGGCATAAGTGGAACCAGAACGAAATCCAAAATTAACGCCAGTAAAATCGTTTTTTGGTTTTGTTAACCCCTCTGAGACCAAAGACCAGATGGTGGTTTGCGTACCAATAAAAGATACCATTTCTTCGATAGCAGTATTTTTCCCTTGAGCTGATGAATTGATTTGAATATCATGAAGGCAGATGATATTAATCCATTGTGATAAGTCAGCTGCAAGGGAAACCAGAGGCATGGACAATCCATATGTCTGATCGTTATCTTGGGATGTGAGATGTCCGGCTTTTTGATAACGGGAAATTTCCTTGTGAATAAAATCAGGATCAACTGTGGGTAAGCCAACCTGACTGAGGCCACCCACATGAATCATTTCAGAGAAAATTTCATGCATGGCACTTGACAAAAAACGGCGATCCATTGTCTGGCGTCCTGTAAACGCATGATTGTACACTTGTTGGGGGGCGATGACAGGTTTTAAAGGAGTTTCCTGATGTTTGGTATATGTGCCAAATAAATTACTTTTGTAAGTATCCACCAATGCGAACAAAAAAGATAATTCTTTAGCAGAAAAAGTATCAAAAGGTGCTGAAAAACTTAATTTACCTGAAAATTGCAGACTGTTTTCCAACCAGCCGACAATCAGATCAGGAAATAATGGCATTGTAAGTAACAATTCGTTATTCGAATTCATGGTCACTGCAATCAAGTGAAGTGCTTTGCGATTGGCGTAAAAGCGCATTTTTTTCGGTTTCTGACCAAAAAGCGCGAAAGATACATCTATTACCCGATCTGGAGCGATGAGTGGCGAGAAATTGTCTTTTGCGTTTGATCTATCCAGCCATGGCAGCTTTTTCAGAATTTCATTTACGAATCGATGATTTCCAGTTAAATTCGGTTGACATAAATAAGGCAAGGGAGAAAAGCTGTTAACTGCATCGATTTGAAAGTATTCAAGTAACATAGCAAGTTCTATACGTGATATGTGAATATCGCGCTGACTTCCTACGCTAGGGTTCACTAAATTGGTCATTATTTCTTCCCTTTCCTGATTAATACTTAATGAGCGCTTCAAATTGTGCACTTATCTGGTTTGGAAGATCCATCCAGTTTTGAAATCTTGCAATGGCATCGCCAGGTGGAATATTTCCTTTACCAACCTCGCTAAGATAATCTCTTAATTCAAGCAAGCGTTCAAGCTTCTCAGCAGGCACACTGGCATTCGCTCTCATTAATGGTTCGATTTTATTGGTGATCTCTTTAGCTGTTCCACGAAAGATCTCTTGAATGGCGTATCCTTCTGAAATTTGACCATTTTTTACCTGGTTGATCAAATTATTAAATTTACCCATGTTGACAGAAGCTGTTTGGGCGGCATGACTTGGTTGAAAAGGAATTTCCGCTGGTGAATTTTTCAGTGCATTCAAGTCTGCATAGGCTTCCACATGTTGGTCAAAGGTGACCATTTGCATCGCATCATCAGCATTTTGACCTGTTACTCTTTGAAATGAGTTATTGTAAGTTCGTTGAAAAAATTCGTTTGCATTCGCATTCGATACTTGTTGTCCATTAATAGAAATTTGAGACTGATTATGAACATATTGATAATAATTTTGTAAATCACTTGCTTCCTGACTGCCTGGTGTTGCTTGATTCAAGCGGTCTTTAATAGATTGTATTAATTGTTGATTCTGAGCCAGATCACGGTCCATACCAACAGATCCAGCACTGGCATTATTTCGTATATCGGTAAAATCATCGATGCTGACCGGTCTTCCACCAATTCTGACCCCCTGTCTGTTAAGATTTTCAACGAAATCGAGATCCACCTGGTTGTAGATCCTTCCTAGTTCGGTATTAAAAGCTTGCTGTAAGCTTGGGTTGTTACTATACTTGATGATATTTGTTGCCTGATAATTTCCTCTGATTTCACTGACAGATTGATGCATAAGTCCTTCCAATTCGACTCTCCTGGCAGGCGGTGTGAGGAGATCATTATATTCATTGACCAATTGATTAAATGATTCGACTTGTTGCTCCCCAATGATGCGTTGTTGTTGCCATTGGTTATTGATTTGTTGTTGCTGGGATGTGATAACATCGTCACCAGACCGGGCAATATCATCTGCACTGCTACGACCAGCAGATACAATATCGTCACCCGAGCGGGCTATATCATCTGCACTGCTACGACCAGCAGATACAATATCGTCACCAGAACGGGCAATATCATCTGCACTACTATGACCAGCTGAGATAATATCATCCCCTGATCGAGCAATATCATCCACACTGCTACGGCCTGCTGAGATAATATCATCTCCTGAACGAGCAATATCATCAACAATATTTCCAATCCCACCAGATGTACCTGATACAAGATGTTGTTGAATGTAAGAACCCCCTTCAACTAAATTCATAACATTACAAAAATCCCGAACGACATCCCACTTGGTTTCTCCCCAGGTTCTTTCTGAATTAAACAACGAACTGATGGTGTTGATGGGCAAAATATTCTGGGCAATTCGGATTCCAGCTGTTTGAAATCCACCTTCAATATACCCACCGGCAGCTCCAGAAGTAAAATTTCCAACCAGTTGTATGGCTGCCAGTCTACTACTGGCGTCTGCTAATGCGGCAGGATTAAACACCAAAGTGCCCAATATGACCATTCCCCCGGCGGAGTTATTCATCCATTGAACATTCTCTGCCCATCCTAGATTGCTTTCAGCATCAACTTGATCCATTTCAGCCACAGCTTGACCACTTTCATTTTGACCTTGAATTTGTTGATAAATAGCATTTCGCAGCCGATTTAACTCAACCAAAGCACCCTCATCCATTCCACGATCAAAGGTGATCGAGTCGAGTAATTCACTGAGATTTACTTGGCGATTAGGTGGAAGCAGTCTGATGAGGTTGCGAAGTCTTGCTGCTAATGCTTCCAGTCGTAGACGATTTTGGCTGGCTTCATAATCGGGGTGTCCTGGCCCGGGCACCCATCCGCCAAGTTCGGTATTAAAAACATAACCCTGGTTTATAAGTTGTTGGTTGCGAAAATCCTGATTTTCTGCAGAACGTTGACCAAACCAATCGCGCCGATCAGCGTTTTCCCCTTCGACCTGTTGTGCGATACGTTGTTGGTTTCGTTCATAACCTTGTGAATTATTTCGGTACTCCAACCATAGCCAGGCAGCTAACATGACTAAAGAGCCAATTGCTGAAGCTGCCTGCCCGACTGGAGAGACCTGACCGGTTTGAGCAAATAAATTGTTATCACTTTCACTTGAGGATGTTGGTGGATTTTGAGAACCACTCTCGCTGGGGGGATGAGAGGGAGGGGCTACGACACCACTGTCAATCACTTCTGTTACAGCGGATGCTCTTGCTGTTGCTACGGTCTCAGTGCTACCAATGACCACACTGATTTCATGTAACCCTGGTGGTAAAGGTGGAATAGTGACACTTTGATTGGTACTGGTAAAAGCCCAGTTTCCATCAATGTACCAGGCAACTTCAAAGACGATTTCCGATAAAGCCTCGTCTGGGAATATATTGACAGTGCAGACATTTTCCTCATTGCTTTCAATTTTTGTATAACACCCCAGGGTAGCAGAGACATTTCCTGTGAGAATTGATTCTGTAGTAGGTATTGGATTCGTTGGGACTTTGGTGGAAGTTGGCTTCGGAGATGAGGTTGGCTGGGTGACACCCTCACTAACATAGACACCCAAAAATCCATCACAGGGATGAACAACCGGATAATAAAGATCGAATCCGGATTCTTCCTGGAAAGATGCAGCCGCAGAAAAAGGTAAGGCAAAACCGACGGTCCCATGATAAAGTTGCAATACACCCAGATCTTCTGAAATCATCGTAGAACTATTAGGACTTAAAAAACCTGAAGGTACACTAAACTTTTCACCAGATTGGTTGATGTAATACAGTTCAATATAAATTGGCCTATTACTTTTGTTGAAAAAATTTACCCCTTGGGTGAGACAACCAGTAGTGCCATCAGGTTTACTAACTTCGCCCACCTCTGTGAAACTGATTTCAAAATCAGGAATTTCCTCTTCTTGTGAGATTGATTTACCTTGATGGAGAGGGAGGTTTTGCAAGGCACCACTCGTGTGATCAGAAGCTGCAAAGACTTGTCTTAAATTAATTTCGACAACCAAAAATATCAATGAACAACTAAACAAAAATAATAATCGGAATTTGTATTTCTTTTTCAATGCGAAAATTACCCTTATGATAATGAATGATGGAAAGAAAATTCAATATTTGATTGCTGAAATTTTTTTCGGGAGAAAAGTTATAAAGAAATAAAAAAGATTATTCTACTTGTATAGAATTATAGACAACAAAAATTAGAAAAACAAGCAAAAATGGATTAAATCCGTTTTTTGATTGGTAAAATTGAAAATAAAACAAATTTGAATTATAAGGTGACTAATCTCCTTTGTGGTTCTCCCAGATACTCATTTCCATCGGCGGTCACCAACACATCCTCTTCAAGACCAATATATCCATATCCTTCCAACGCAATTCCCAGTTCAATGGTGTAGACCTGGTCTTTCTCAATGATCTGATTGGGCAGATCACCATACACTTCCCATTGGGGGCCGAGAATCCCGCCGCCATCATGAGCACGTTTGCCCAATTGGTGACCGGTGGCGTAGTGGTACTCGGGGTAACCCGCATCGGTAATCACTTTGCGGGCAACTGTGTCAACCTCCAGACCTGTGACACCGGGACGTAATACCACTCTGGCAGCTTCAATTGACTGACGCACCAGGTCGAATCCCTGCTGTACCTCCAATGGTGGTTCGCTTTCACCGGCTCGTAATAGATAAACCATGCGTTGAATATCGGAGCAATAGCCATCTTTCAGGACGCCAAAGTCAAAATGCACAAGGTGACCACGTTCAAGCTGAATGTCGGTGGGGGCGGCATGACCGACCGGGGAATCGGGTCCACTATTGACTGCCGGGCAACCATCGTAGGTCCAGGCAGCCAGCAGGTTACGATCAGCTAATTGCTGATGCATGAAATCCGCCACGTCTTTTTCGGTCTGGCCGGGTTGCATGAAATCATAAGTTTGCTGGTAAATATCGAGGGTTTCATCCACGGCAGCCTGGATAAGTGAAATTTCGCTGGGTGTTTTACGACCATTCACTGCCGAGATGATTTCCTCAGCAGAGCAAAGACGATCTGCAAATGGGGTATCTGCCAATATCTTTAAAAGAAGTTGGTACATCCCATAGCTTAACCCATCCGCCATCACATTATTGAGGCTGGTGTTGATGGCGATCTTTGCTGGATTGAGCCGTTGTAACTCAGATAATAGGAATTGACTGATGCCAGCATCGCAAGGGATGACCGTTTGATACGCACCGATCAGCCGGGTGGTCTCCGAGTCAATGCGGCCTACGATGGCGATGGTTTCGCCTGATTGGTGCATCAATAATGCACTCTGGCGGGTGAGGGTTTCATTCCCATAAATAACTGGTAGTATGGGGTCCGAATTAACAGATGTTTCCCGAACAAAGATTAGCCAGAGGTCGATGTCCTTTTCCTTTAATATTTCTATGGCTTGTTGTACCTTCTCCTGTATCAGTGTGGTCATGAAGTCTCCTTTGTGTTGATGATATTTGTTATCTCGGGGCTGTGATGGATTAACAATTATTGCATCCAATGCTATTATTATATGAGTTGTTATCCAAAAAGAGGAATCAAATGATAAAAATTGAAGCTGTCAATCGTCAAAACCGATCTTTAGTAGGGGAGTTTGTTGATTTACCGTATCGATTGTACCAGGGAGTACCACAATGGGTACCTTTTATGAAAGTCGATGTCCGTAACATGCTGGATCCCAAAAAACATCCTTTTTATGAACATTCTGATGCCCAGGCTTTCATTGCCGTTCGAAATGGACAAACAGTGGGTCGTGTGGCGATGATGGAAAATAAACTATATAACCAGGTTCAGAATAAAAAAGTTGCCAGCTTTAATTTATTGGAATCAGAGAATGATATTGAGGTGATCAAGTCTCTTTTTAATGTTGGGAAAGAGTGGGCATCGAAGCGTGGTTTGACCAGGATTGTCGGTCCTAAACCTTTTGGACTGGGGGATGGGTATGGGATTCTGGTGGATGGGTTCGATAAACGTCAGATGATGATCATGATGAATTACAACTTGCCCTACTTACCGCGATTAATGGAAGAATATGGTTTTGAGAAAGAAGTCGATTTTGTTTCCTGTCAGATAGAGAAAGCAAAATTTTCCATGCCAGAGAAGGTAAAACGCGTGGCGGAACGCGTATTAGAAAAAGGAACAATCAGTGTTCGTGGATTTCGAACGAGATCGGAACTGAGGACAGTAGGAAAAGAGATTGGCGAAATCTACAATAAGGTGTTTGTTAAAAACTGGGAATATTACCCCTATACAAAAAGGGAAATTGAAACTGCCATTGAAAATGTGATCTTATTTGCCGATCCTAAAATGATTAAAGTATTGATGGATGGTGACAATATCATTGGTTTCTTATTTGCCTTCCCGGATGTATCGCGAGCGATCCAACGCCATAAAGGGCAGCTAAACCCGCTCAGTATTCTGGATCTGCTGCGTGAAACCAGGCGTGCTGAAATGGTTTCTGTAAATGGTATGGGCGTCATGGAGGAGTACCATGGTCGGGGTGGCAATGCTTTACTATATTATGAAATGGAAAAAACCGTCAAATCAAAACACTTTAAGTTTGCGGAGTTCACTCAGGTAGCCGAGAGTGCTGAGCAAATGCGTAAAGACTTAATTACCCTGGGCGGGGCTGAAGTCAAAAATCACCGCGTCTATCGAATTGACGTTTAGGTCGATTAATTAAGGCGCTACACAGTTTACCGAGAAAACCTGCTCACCAAAGGCCTGGTGATTGGGATTATCGATATACAGCCACACCTTACCTGACCATGCGTAACCTGTGCCACTACCGATCGGCATGGAAAATTCTGGCAATGTTTTCTGGCCACCAGCATCAAAGGTAATCTCCATCGTGTCTGATCGATAGCCATCCTCCCTTTGATAATAATAGGTGACTTTTCCAGAACCACTGGCAGTAATCTTTCCACGCAAGGTAACCGGGAAAGGACATACGCCGTTGTAACTACCGGGAATCATTTCAAATGATGCAGCGGATACAGCAAAAGAAGGAACTGGTGGGGCATCCACTTTAATGATGACCCAGAATGGATCATTGAAATCTGTCAAACCAAATGTTTCACCGGACGCATTTCTGAGCATCCAGTTTCCTCGATAAGTTTTTGATTCAGTTGGTGCTTTGAGATTAACACTGATTTCAATGGCATATCCGGGGGGTACATCATTACTGATTGCTATGGTTTCAGAGCCTTCCATCTGATCACCACTATCGAAGACAATGGTATAATCTTTGGTCCAGGTGCAGGATCCATCATTTTGAATGAGCCAAATTTTTGTGAAAGAGGCACCAGGATCAATTTCTGTGTTATCCGGGATGGTAATATCATCCACGAATAAAGCCCGATCACAGGGAGCATCACTTTCAACCGGCGCAGCGGTATAAACAGGTTGTGGGTTGGGTGCAGGGGTGCTTTGTAGGGCAGGTTCTACCTGACCTGGAGAAGGCAAAGTTGGTTCTGGAGTATAACCATGAATCTTTGCCTGAACAGTTAATGCAGCAGCTGTATAAGCCATATCACTCTCGGTTGTGGGTTCCGTTTTTGTGGCTGGCATATTACAGGCCGATAAGATAATGATTGAAATCATTAGAATGGATAAGACCAGGCTTGCTTTTTTCATAATTAACTCCACTAAGATGAAAAGATACATTACAAATTATGTCAGATCTATCTAAAATTATAGCATTTATCCAAAAATTTAATTTCTATTGGGGAAAACAAAATGGTCGATCCTATGCGCTTATCTTGAAATGAAACGCAATTTCCGTTACAGTATTATTAATCTTATATTTTAAAGATGCAGATATCTTTTTTGAAGAACCAATACTTGAAATAAAACAATTAATAAAAGGAGGAAATAATGGCTTTTTTTGATATGCCTTTGGAACAATTGCAGAGATATAAACCAACGCTGACCGCTAAATCCGATTTTGATGAATTCTGGGAGCAATCTTATATGTTTGCTCATAATACGCCCATGCAGACTGTGTTCAATCTGGTGCAGGATCCACTTGATTTAATTGATGTATATGATGTTTCCTTTCCCGGATATGCCGGGCAACCAATCAAAGGTTGGTTAATGCTGCCCAAAGGAGTCAATGAATCTCTTCCATGCGTTGTCGAGTTTGTTGGCTATGGTGGCGGTCGAGGAAAACCAATAGAATGGCTGACATGGGCAAATGCTGGTTTTGCCCATTTTGTGATGGATACCCGCGGACAGGGAAGTGTGTGGCGGGAGGGGGACACACCGGACGTGTTGGAAAGCGGATCCAGTGCGCAGGTGCCGGGTTTCATGACCCGAGGGATTCTCGCTCCAGAAACATATTATTTCCGACGTTTATATATTGATGGTATGCGGGCAGTAGAGGCTGCCAGGGAGCATCCCATGGTGGACATAGACCGGATTGCAGTTACTGGTGCCAGTCAGGGAGGTGGTGTGGCTTTGGCGGTGGCGGGGTTAATGCCGGATATTCCAGTAGTGATGCCAGATGTACCTTTTCTGTGTGATTTCAACAGGGCGACCCAACTGGTGGATAGTCATCCTTATCAGGAAATTGTTCAATATTGCCGTGTGCATCGTGAAAAAGTAGAGCAGGTATTCAGAACGCTTTCTTATTTTGATGGGATGAATTTCGCAACCAAAGCCAAAGCAACTGCTTTATTCTCCACTGCCTTGATGGATGATATCAGTCCACCATCAACAGTTTTTGCTGCTTATAATCATTACGCTGGGGTCAAACAGATTCGTGTGTATCCCTTCAACCAGCATGATGGTGGTGGCGTGCACCATTTGTACGAGAAGGTCAATTATCTGAGATCCTTATGGCATAAATAAAAAATTCTGGTGTTGTGAAAACAACACCAGAATTTTAGATCACGGAAAAGACTATTCAAAAAAGAATTTTTCTTCGCCAAAAGCTGGCTTGAGTTGGTCATACCAGATAGCTTCGGGGTCAAATTTGGCATAGAAGGGTTTCATCACGTGTTTGGGGTTACGATGTTGTAACGCGCGTAAGACGTAAACCTTCTCATTTATTATCTCCGAGACTCCCAGCACCTGAATTTTGCCAGGGTAACAGGACATCACGGGTCCCCGAACGGTACGGGCAAGCCCGGAAACCTGTCGGTAAGCTTTGCGGAAGACCTTCCAGGCTTCTTCCAATGAAATACTGAAGTAGTGTTGTGCGCCAGTGTTGCGGGCAACGAACATGTAATAGGGAATGATCCCCATTTCAACCTGACGTTGCCACATGGAAGCCCAAAGATCCGGATCATTGTTGATGTGATTAAGCACAGGGGACTGGGTTCGGATCTGCGCGCCCGTCTGGCGTATACGACTGATGGCTAATTCGACTGCAGGAGTGGATAATTCCCGTGGGTGGTTGAAATGTGCCATGATGGCCAGATGAATCCCATTCGAGACAATTTTCTCGAACAGTGCAAGTAATGCATCAGCGTCGTTGTCGGTCAAAAAGCGATAAGGCCAGTATGCAAGTGATTTGCTGCCGATTCGGATCGTCCGCAGGTTGGGTAAATCTGCCTGCATTAATGCATCGATGTAGCCTTCCAGAATTTTTGTTTTCATAAATAACGGATCACCACCGGTAAATAAAATATCGGTGACATCCGGATGTTTACGCATGTATTTGATGACTGGTTCAATCTCGGACATGGCAAATTTATAATCTGCGATACCGGTAAATTGAGGCCAGCGGAAACAAAATGTGCAGTAAGCATGGCAGGTTTGTCCCTGGGTTGGGAAAAAGAGCATGGTTTCACGGTATTTGTGTTGAACACCAGGAAGCACATTGCCATCTAACGAAGGGCGATTTTTGGTAAGTTGACCAGCCGGATGGGGGTCTAACTCTTCACGGATCTGATTGGCAACCTGAGAGATCAGGTCTTCTTCAGCGCCACTTTCCAGCAGGGCTGCAATCCGATCATAATGATGCTTTTTCAGCATATCTTTTTGGGGAAAATTTAAAATATAGAGAGGATCATTGGGAATATTATTCCAGTCGATCAGTTCGTCAATCACGTAATTATTGGTGCGGAAGGGGAGTACGCGAGCCACTACCTCTATATCAAAAATTTGTTCATCTGTGAGTTTGTTGATTTGGGGAATTTGCTTGAAATTTTTCAATCCATAAGGTTTATATTTTGGATTTTGGAAAGCAACCTTCAAATCCTCATCAGGATGAATTATCGTACTCTGTAAAGTCATTGGGTCCTCCTTTAAATTTGTAAAGTGCGTTGGATAAATAATGGTGACTGAATGATCAGCCGCTTTATGGCCTCCTAGATTAAAAGATTTGGATTGTAGGTGATGACCAAATTCTTTGGTCATTTTTTATGATGTTGGTCTATAGTTGTTTTTACGAAGTGAGAGCGTTCGATATGAACGCAAAATCAAAAAAACAGAGATGTTGAGGCCCAACATAATTATTATACTATTAAATTATTCGATTTTTTTAATTTAACTTATCAATAGAATTCAATTATTTGTTATATTGCGTTGTAGATTGCTCCATCCATTTGGTGTGTTTGTCTGTATGCATCTCCAGGACTCTGGTCTGAATCTTTTTCAATTTATCTCCTCTTAATGGATACCAGATTAAAATAATCGCACCCAGCAACATCGCTACACCCGGGATCAATCCTGTGATTATTTTCATACCCATAATGGCACTTTCCGGTTGATTCAAAAATATTTGACCTTGATTTTGATCCCTGGTGACAAAATTGGTAGCTTCCAGGATAAATGGGCTCACCGCAATTGCTAACGATTGAGCAGGTTTGGTGATTAATGCATTGATACCAAAGAAAGATCCTTCTCTTCTGACCCCTGATCTGGTTTCATCTTCATCGGCCACCTGCGCGAACAATACATTGGTTAAAGTTTGTGGACCGGCTAATCCAAAACCTGCTAAAGCCAGGCAAGCCGGGATGAAGGAGTTTGGGAGGATCATAATCGATAAAAGGCCAACAGCAGCGATTAACAACATGATCTGATGCCCACCGACGACACCAAAGCGTTTTGTAAATAACTTTGTGGATGGAACACCGATGATCAATGGAATAAAGATACAGGCGAGCAGTATCATGGTATTTATCTTAATAACGTAATCTGCCAGATAAAATACAGCTCCTATCACCAATGAAGACATCAGAATCGACATAAAATTGGCTGCTACCAGAATGAGAAAAGATTTGCTGGAAAAGGTGAACCGTAAAGATTCTTTGATTCCAATGGGTTTGTCAACCTGAGTGAACTCTGGACGTTCTTTTACTTTCAGCGTGGTTGTAATGATTAACAATGCGCCAAGAATACCCACAACGATCATGGCTGTTTGTAATGGTAGGAAGCTGGGGTCCCCACCGGCTTTGGGACGGAAGAGGTCCGGGATGATGAAACCTAACAACATGCCTAATAAGCCAAACAGGGCTGATGAGATCTGCAAGTCATTTCGTTCCGAGTCGGATTCTGTAATTTCTGGTAAGAGGGAAGAATAGACAAGGCCGATGATGGTGTAACAGGTATCATACAGGAGCATACTGACCAGCATCCACCAGAAGATGGCTGTTTGACCTGCCTGAGCTGGTGCAAACCAGACCAGGATAAAGGTTAATGCCAGAAAAGGAGCAGTGAACCGCATATAGGGGATTCGTCTGCCCATTTTGGAACGGGTATTATCTGTGACATAGCCAAATAATGGGTCATTGAAAGCATTCCAAATGGCGTATACAATGGATGCGGCTGCAATCCAGGGGGCTGAAAGGCCTAAATAGTCCTGATAAAAAATGGGTAGGAGTGCTCCAAATACCCCGGAAATAAGTGAAGTGCCCAGAGAGGCTATTCCCCAAACAAATTTGTAACCACGACCATGAGTAATAGGTTTATTGATCATTGAGTTTATACTCCAATAGATTGATATATGCTTGGATTAAAAAGTTATTATTTATTATAGAAGTAAATTTCTGTAAAAATATTTATTTTGGCTGTGGAAACAAGAAAAAACAAAGTATTCCTGGAATTATGCTTTTTGGTAAATTTTTAACGAATCAGAAAAATGATGGAACTCATCATTAATGAAATCTTATGGTAGCATATAGATAAGGAACGGTAACCAGGAGTATTGATTTGCCAACAATTGATGATATAAAGAGACAATTACCACCAGAAACAAGGGTCATTTTTGATAATCTGTGGGAGAAATTACCAACCGCAGAGAAAAAAACGTTTATTGATCTGTTGCAGGCATTTCCTTCCAAAGCAAATATGTTGCAACTGCTTTTTAAATTGGGTTCCGACCATATGAAGATGGCGTTTGGAAACAAACACAAGATTGCCATTGTTGGTCCCGCTAATGTTGGAAAGTCAACTTTATATAACCAACTGATTCATCAAAAAGAAGATAAGGCAGTTGTGGGTCCACTACCAGGCACCACTCGCGCAACACAGATTGCGGATGCGGGTATTTTTGCTGTGGTGGACACACCCGGAGCAGATGCCATTGGTGAAGTGGGGGAACGAGAACGCCAGATTGCACTGGATGCAGCTGCCCAGGCTGATTTTCTGATCATCGTTTTTGATGCGATTCAAGGGATTAAGCAGACTGAATTAGATCTGTATTTGCGTTTGACAAATCTGGGAAAACCATATGTGGTGGTGTTAAACAAACAGGATCTCGTGAAAAGAGAAATAAAAGTATTGGTAGATCATAGTGCCAAAGCCTTAAACCTGGCGGCCGATCATATCCTACCGGTATCAGCACGGAATGGTGAGAATATTCCTAATTTGATGAAAATGATTGCAGCGACTGAACCAGAAATCATTGCTGCATTGGGTCAGGCATTGCCCCAATATCGCTGGCAACTGGCATGGCGTTCGATTGTCTCAGCGGCATCTGTTTCAGCTGCGATTGCACTGACGCCTTTGCCAATCATTGACTTTTTACCGCTTGTCGTAACACAATCGGTAATGGTATTGGGAATTGCCAGAATTTACAATTACAAAATAACACTGCAAAGGGCGCGCGAACTTGTGGTTTCATTTGGAATAGGGTTTCTGGGCCGTTCGTTATTTTATGAGCTGAGTAAGTTTACCGGACTCCCAGGCTGGATGCTTTCTGCTGCAATTGCGGTGTCCATGACGGTGGTGATGGGGTATGCAGCAGTTGTATGGTTTGATCGTGGTCAACGGCTGTCAAATGAAAATGTTCAACAATTATCCCGTGAGTTCACCAAAGTTTTTGCCGATAACATCAAAGGAATCCTCAAGCGAAAACCTGGTAAGCAGGGTATGAAAGAAGCCATAGAAAAAATGCTGATCAATTCAAAATTAGGGCAGGATCGCTCTGTGATTGAGCAGCAATCTGAAGAAATTCTTTTATTGCCCACTAATGTTGATGAAACGAATTCTTAGCTTGATGGATATTTGATCTGTAAACTGCCACACCTTGCAATTTTACTGGTGTGGCAGTTTTTTATTTCTGCAAAGCCTATGGTTTGATATCCAGACCACCAAAGAAAACTGTACCGGTGACAATCAGATCAGGGGTACCTTTTTGAGGGGATACCTCGCGGCGTTTGTCGCTAGATCCACCGAAGAATGCGACGGTATTGATGCGTACATCCCAATTGGAAGGCACAAAGATTTCAACGCCACCAAACATGGTTGTTGTTTGAATGTAAGCTGGCGGTTGTGAGACACTGGCATCTCTTAAGTCCAGTTTGGAACTCCCAAATATGGCAGTCAATTCTGCGTTTCTGAAATCACCAGACGTTACCTTGCGATTTTGTTCGCTAAAGGTTGAAAATACATTCATCTGGCTACCACCGGTTGTTTCAAAATTTCTGCTTGACTCACCCCTGTGAAGAATGATGGATATTCCGATTAAAATCAGAATGGTCGGCCAGATCAAGGAACCAAAAGTTCCCCAGGTGATGACATCGAGGGTTGCCATTAACAAAAATGTGCCGACTAATGTGATCAGTAATGGTCCAACCCAGGCTCGCAAGCGATTGACAAATAATTGATAAAGACCGAGGATGATTAGTAAGGCGGGTAAATATTTCCAGAATGAATAGTCCTGGATATAACCCAGGTTCTGTGCCAGAAATAGAACACCCACAATAATTATGACAAGACCCCAAAAAATTTGATTGAAATTACTTCTGCGCATTTTTACTCCTTTTTGTATTTCATTAATAAAATCAAGTTAATTACCAGCTTGATTTCAGATGGACTTATGGCATATCTGTTTTCCTATTATCAATCAGTGGTTGCAGTAATAATTTGGCTCCAATGACGATTAAAAGTATAGGGAAAAATGGAAGGTCCACCTGAAAGAAATCTGAAATTCCAATTAATAAAGCCGCACCTCCCAGGATAAGAGAAAAACCACTGATGCGAATTTGGTTTAAATAACGAACGATATTCAGACCGATCAGGATTAATCCAGCACCTATTAACCAGCTGCCTTCCGGTACAAAACGATCCGGGACCAGCCAGATTCCGCCCAGCATAATCAGGAAGAGTCCCCAGCTGATATTTTCCAGTCGTTTGTTTAATTCCTCCTTAGGAGAAGGTGGTTGTTTGATTTCGTTGTCCATTTATCTCATTCCAATCATAATGAATTTTAGAGGAGATTACAACCTTAAGTTATCCTCTCAAAAATATATACGATTAATTTTTAAATAAGTAGCAATTTATTATTGAAAATCGCGTAAGCTTGTACGATCCCTCCAAATCAATTTATAATCTAAGGATAAGGCTACGATCAGGTATCAATGGGTTATATAAAATTTTCTCCACAAAAATGGTTATTTTCTCCAACGATCAATCGGATGGGGATGCTTCTAGGCGAAGCATTATCACCTGGAGCTGGGAAATGGGTGGTTAAGCGGTTAACAAATATAATTTCCCGGAGAAAAAATTTTGACCAGATTAAGGCTGTACGTGCCAATCAGTGGGTTATCAGTCGGGGTGAATTGTCAGAGCCAGCACAGGATGACAGAGTGAGGCAAGTCTATTATTCCAGTGGGATCAGTCTGTATGATTATTTTCATTGTATGCGGAAAGAAGATCGTATTCGTGAATTAATCCAGTTCGATAATAACCTGCAATATTTTCTGAAGCGTGCAATAAGTGGTAAGGAACGCACAATGGGTTTGGTTTTACACACAGGGGCTTTTGACTTGAGCGGACATGCAATTGCCTTGAGAGGGGCCAGGCCTTTGGTTCTCGCATATCCAAACCCAAATGCTAGTTACAAATGGCAAAATGAGCTGCGGAAACAAGCCGGATTGGATGTTGAACCATTAACATTGGAATCCTTTCAACATGCAACCCACCATTTGCGCCAGGGTGGAACAGTCATCACAGGGATCGACCGTCCCTGGCCAGGTGGACAATATCACCCAAAATTTTTTGGAAGACCAAGTGATATTCCGGTGACGACAATTCAAATGGCGATTCGTACGGAAACACCGGTTATGCTGCTATCATGTATTCGTCAACCTGATCATCGCTATATATTACATGCATCCGAATTAATCGAATTACACAAACATTCCGATCGTGATGTAGAATTAGTAGAGAACACAGAACGTGTTTTATCAGTTGCCGAACAGTTTATCACAAGCGCACCGGAACAATGGGCAATGTTTTATCCGGTATGGCCAGAAATAAATGTTTGAGGAGAGAAGATGACAAATAAAGAACAGCAACATACACGGGTTAATAAAGCATTATTATCAAAATTAGAACTGTCTTCTCTTGCATGGTTTGCCAAGAGAATGCCTTCATGGGTTACACCGGACAAGCTAACTTTATTAGGTTTTTTAGGAACTATACTGATTGGTGTTAGCTATTTTCTCACCAATCAGAATCCAGCATTTTTGTGGTTAGCCAACCTGGGACTGGTGATCAATTGGTTTGGTGATAGCCTGGATGGAACTTTAGCACGCTTTAGAAAAATTGAACGCCCTCGCTATGGTTTTTTTATTGATCACACGATTGATGGTTTAGGCGAGGTAATTATTATGGTGGGGATTGGTCTTTCACCTTACCTTGATTTTCGAATCGCAATGGTAGCATTGGTGGGATACTTACTGTTGGGGAATCTGGTGTATATAACCACTTATATACGAAATGAATTCAGAATCTCTTATGCCGGTTTGAGTCCCACAGAGGTGCGCTTGATTTTAATTCTTGCAAATGTAATGGTGTTTTTCTTAGGAAACACTAAAATCCAGACTGGTTTAGGTTTGTACTCTGTTTATGATTATATTATTATTGCTTTGATCGTGCTCTTATTCAGTATTTATCTGTGGATGATGTATACGCATGCAACCCAATTAGTGAAAGAGGAAGAAGAATCCAGAAAGAAATAATCTTGTAATCAACGGCTAATTTTGACATGCCTGGAAATGTCTTTGGATAACAAAACCAATTCAGGTCGTGTAAACCAGCCATTTTTCTGCCAGAAATCAAGACCCGATTGATTGTCTGCATACACATGGATGTGGCAGCGCTCAATACCGATTTCCGCAAAAGCTGTCGTGACATGATTCAATAATTGCTTGCCTGTCCCTTTACCACGAAAATCTTTGCCTACTGCAAGATGATAGATTGCCCCTCTTCTGCCATCATGACCGCCAAGCACAGCCCCAATGATTTGGTCATTTTCCAAGGCAACAAAACTTAACCCAGGATTGCGCTGAAGGAAAGCATCTAAATGGACCGGGGAATCGGCTTGACTCAAACCAATATTCTCAGCGTTGCTCCAAAGATCGATTAATTGTGGGTAATCACCCATGTTCATTAAGCGAATATGGATCATTTTTCGGGTAAGACCTCATGGTTAGGAACTGCAAGCGGTTCAGGTTTTACCTCCCGATACGCCTGAGCAAATAACGGCATCGTCCAGAGTCCCATTAGAAATGTCAGCGGTGCCATCGCGAAAGGGATCACAAAACATAGAACGATTGACATATAGAGTGCTGAGAAAGCCATCATCATAAAGTAATAAAAGCCAAACAAGAAGATCATTGCCACCAGGAATCCAAGGAAATTCTTTTTTAGGACGGGCCACCATTGGTTCAAATGAAAGGCGGATGAAAACTTTCCAGTATGCACCACGTGCATTAATCCAGCTGGTAGAAATACAAAATCGACCAATGCCAGTATGATTCCAATAAACATTGTCAGAAACAACACTCCCATTCCAAAAAATGGTAAGACGACGCTCCATAAAGGTGGGTTGACTGCATCTTCAAATGCTGCCAGACCGATAAAACTTAGGAAATAAACAAAATATCCGATGGAAAAGATGATGATTAATGGGATCGAATAAAGTAGCAGTGCAACAAACCATTTGAAGCCATCTCTTAAATATTCTCCCCACTGGTTCCATTCTGGCATACTGAGCTCACCATCCCCATCGATGATTCGTTTGGCAATGCGCATGATGTATCCCAGAACGATTAATAATGGCAGAATGGGGATGATGGCTGCAGAAAAGATTAATAAGCTGCCAATCAAGATTTTTGAGCCTGATTTCTTGTCTTTGAAGGGGTATACCAGAAGGTTCTTAAAATTCATTAATGAGGGAGATTCCATTTTGAGGTCCTTTTAGTAAGTAGAAAACCAATGGTCAGATTTATTGTATTACAATTTTTTGGTTAAAAAGAGATTTTTATGGGAGAAAGTTGATGCCCATATTGCTGGTAAAGAACAGATAAGGTTTGCGAGTCAATTAACCCTTCCGCAGCTCCGATGCTGCCAATTTTGTGAGAGGCAAACAGGACTGCTTTTTGCAGAGAAAGGATTGGGTCTCCGGTTGTTCGATATATATGCAAAAAGGCTGAAAAAAGGGCATCTCCAGCGCCAATTGTATTCAGGATGGGTCGGGTCTGAATGGCTGGTATTTGAATGATGGATTTTGTCTCCTTCAAACCCAGCATGGCTCCCTGATCGCCCAACCCGATCACAATGATCTTGTTATGGAAACAATCCCAAAGTGCTTGAATGAACGCTTGTGGAGAAATGGTCAACTGTTCATGACTGAGGAAGAGGATATCCGCTAATGCCATAAAATCGAGGTTGTAAGCGTCATTCAGATCCTGAATAGCGTGCACATCCGTGGCGATGGTTTTACCCAATGCATGAGTAACCCATAACAGGTGTCGATTGTAATTAATATTGCATAAGGCGCACAAATCACATTCGGAGATTGCCTGCTCAAACAGATCTGTTGGATATTGGCGCTCCTGAATATCCTTCAGATCGGTATGGATCTGCCGGCGGCCACTCTTCTCATAAATAATAACGGATTGTGCTGTTTGAGGAAGTTCTGATAATAGATAGCGATCAGATACTCCAATTGTGGAACATTCGGTCCTGATGATGGGTTCGTAAAAATCCTTTCCAATCAAGGACAGGAAATTTACGTTATCTCCAAGGATGGTGAGTGCCTTAGCCAGGTTAAAGCCTACACCTGATATGGTACTTTGAACGCCATAAAAAGGAAACGTAACCGGAAAGTAAATTAGGGGGAACTGATCAATCCTTAAGGTAGTTTCGATATTGATCAGGCCTGATACCAGAATTTTCTTCATATTGCTTTCCAATGATGATTTAAGGGATCGGGATGACCCAATACCCATTTACATCACCTTCAGCTGTCCAGCCTTCCAGATTGGTTTCGATATCACGCACTTTCCACCAGATCCAGCCTTCTGCACAGGCAGGACCTTCCAGAATTTCAACCTTGCCACCTGGATCAATGTAACCAGCGATATTAGCAGAAGTGGATGGTTGTTCACGAACTCGATTCGGAAGCGCGGGTTCAAGCGCAATCTGGGCTTGCATACCCGTTCTTAATTGTGATAGATAATCATAGCCAGGGCAGGCATCCCAGACGCCAGGGGTGGCGGAAGGTTCTGATGTGGATGTTACTTCAATCATTGGTTCTTCTGTAGCCGTGGGAACTGGTGTGTTATTTTCAGCAAAACGGGTTTCTAAAGGTGCCAGTGTCAGGGAGGGGACGATGACAGGGGCCTGTTCTCCAGGAGAAAAATTACCACTCAGGAAGCGAGGTAGAACAAATATGGATAACAAAATACAGGCAATCAAAGCCATTACCCCAGCAGCAATAGCCAAACCCACCAGGACTTTACGATTATCTTTTTGAGGTTCGGGCTTGGTAGTGATATAGATCGGTAAACCGGTATCCGGGCAGTATTCGAGTGTTGCTTGATGATAATGACCACAGTGTGGGCATCGAACAAGTGGATTCATCTTGTTCCCCTCCAG
>JACZIY010000612.1 GCA_014860845.1 Anaerolineaceae bacterium | reverse complement strand
CTATTAGGTAAAATTTATCCAATATATATTTACATCGCAGCACTGCATCCACGGATTCTGGTTTGCGGTTTTTTTTCTTAATTTATGCATTATTCTCCCCAACATTATCAGTTATTACAACTTAACAAGCAAGTGATAGATATTTGAATTAGATTAAATTTGATCTATTTGTGAGGAGGCAATCTGATGAACAAGCGTAGTACCCTGGTTTCGATAATCTTAATATCATTATTATTTCAGTATATTCCTGTCAGAGTGGTAGCAGCCGAAGCAACCACAGAATTTTTTGCATCACCATCGTTGGTCATGCCTGGTGGAGAAGTGATGTTTTCTGGTTTCGGTTTTACCCCCGATTCGAGCGTGGATTTATACCTTCAATTGCCTTCAAGCGAGTTTCTGGGCACAATTTTGACTGACTCAGCCGGAAATTTTTTTGGAGGATTTTCTTTGCCGGTCATCAATCCAGGCACATATGATGTGCTGGCTGCACCGAACGATATCACCACAACTATCACGGTTATGCCTGCCATGACGATCGATTTGCAGCCCAATAGTGGCCCTCCCGGAACCATCACCCATTTCACCGCGAATAATCTGCTGGCTGGTCAATTACGATTGGATTATGATGGTGTGCCAGTTTTTGGTCCTGTGGATGTGCAGGCGGGAGTTTTTGAGGGCGATTTTCAGATTCCGGCAGATCGCCCAAGTACATTTCCACAGGATGTTGCCCTGACAGCTTTCAACCTGGTTGGCAATCAAATTTTAGGCAGGGCGCTTACTTTTTTTGTGGCTGAATCCCCACTACCTGCCACATACGAGATCCAGGTGAATGATTTTCCGCAAGACCCAGTTTCCCCCGGTTTTCCATTCACCTTGCAGGGAACGATCAGTCCTGCACCGCTCGGACCATTAAATTTATTCGATCTAAAAATACTATGGAAATCTGGTTCTGGACAAATTGTGCCCATCACGGTTGGAACTCCCCAGCTATTTTCAGATGGATCATTCATCATTACAGGTAAAGCACCCTCCTTATTAGGGGGTGATCCGCTCCTACCCAGTGCTGAGAGTGGAGGTCAGGTGGGAGTCGTTTTTATTAATAAACAGAATGGGACAAACTCCAATTTGCAGGTTGTCCCCTGGCTGGATCCACCGAATCCGGTGTTTAAGGTAAAGGTTGTGGATGAGAATGGTGATCCAATTCAGGGAGCTATTGTGGATGTGCGCGCTTTTTTTGCCAGCCCCGATAAGCAATTGGGTGGAGAAACAACTTCTGGTTTAACGATGAAAAATCAACTTAACAATCTGGAAATTCATCCAAACCAGATTACTGATTTCATTGGTCAGGCAAGCACAAGCGAATCAGATCCATTTACCTGTCAAATGACAAGTACGTATGGGCGCACAAACAGTGAAGGAATTTTTGAGGTAAAAATTGAACCCGAAATGATTGCCATGTTGGGCAAGAAAGTATTTTTGGGAAATTTGCCTGAACCCGTGTACATCGAAAACCCGATGACGATTGAATTCCCATTGTATGTCAATGCGACCTATCTGGGATTTGGAAATAAAGGACTAGCTGAACCATTTGAATTACCGATACGGTTTAGCGGTTTTACCCACCTATTTTATAATGCTGATACAAATCAAACAGTCAATACGAATCCATTGGTGGTAAGCTTGAAATCTCTTCCAGCAGGCACGAAAATCACCGCGCCTATTGTTCCAAAAATCAAACCTCACTCACTTAGTAGTAATGCTGCTCCGGTTGTTGGTAGTTATCAGAATTATGTCGGAACTGGCATTCCGATGATTGCCTTCGGAAATTTTTACTCATTTCCCATTTCACAATTCCCGAATACCCTATTTTCAGGAGATGGTGCTGTGGATGTTGAGTTCCAATACGACCCGGCTCTATTTGGGGCATTGGATGAGAGTAATGCCAAATTTACACTGGAGGGGCAGGTTTATCCATTTGTTAATAAAGGCAAAAAATCGGGTCAGGCGGGATGTGAAGCAGTGGTTTATAAGGCTACGATTCCGCAAGATAAAATGATCCGAATGCTACCTGGCAACCACACGGGTTTGATCGAAATCAGTGATCAGGCTGTTGTCCCAAATATTACAAAGCATTATATCCAGTTAAATTTTGTCGCAGCACCAACCTGGGTCCTTGACGCGAAATACAAAGAAAAATCAATATTCCTTGGTGGCGGTAATATCGGAATTTATGGTTACCAATTTCCTTCAGGTGACCCTGGATCAAATTCTAATTTAGATACTGATATCCCGAAAGTCGGTCCCATGGGGAATAACGTGAATTTCAATGATAGTGTCCATCAATACCTATATCCGGATCACACAACCGGTATTGTTTATGATGGCACGGTGAACACAAAAGTTCTGGATGAATCTGTATGGCCATCAAAAAAATACAATAGTAGTGTAGCAGGTGGAATTGAAATTGATATTCCCGAAAAGACGATACCTGTGTTAGACACTGGGAAATTCCCCATTTACCGGTATGTGATGGGGATTCCACCCATCGCAGGGGCAACCCTGGGGGCGGATATGTGGTTTAATGCTACTCTTACGACCAGTGGATTGATTCAATTTTTACCTGGAGGTGGCACCTCAACCAACATGCTGGTTTTTCCGAAAGCCACTGTTGGTGTGGACGCCTTCATTGACCTGAGTGTTTTGTTTGGGTTAATCAGTGCAAATGCACACGCACTTCCAAATATTGGCCTTGGTATGCCGGTTTCTTTTGTAAATGGGAATTTGTCGGATTCAAAGAAATGTTTTCTTTACAAATTAGATGTATCATGGTCAGCAAAAGCAGGTATTTGTCCATTTTGTCTAAAAAAATCCGGGACTGAGCATATATTTAATGGATCAAACCCTGACCCATGTACATTGCCCACAACGGCAAATGCACTACTGGATCAGAAATTAGTCACTGTCGAATCACCTCCACCACCAACAGCTTCTCCAGCATTGGCTGTTGATGGGTTTGGTCACACCTTGCTAGTATGGTCTGATGACAATAACAATATACAATCCCGACTGATGTCTGGAGGACAAACAATTGGGGTCTACCAGGTCAGTTCCAGTATGGGTGGTATCGATCCACAGGTTGCTTTTTATGCACCTAATAAGGCTATAGCCGTCTGGACGGAGAGCGGTCTGGCGTCTGCTGCAGAATCCGAAACAGCTACCCTGGAGCAAATTATTCAGGCGCAACACCTCCAATACGCCTTATGGAATGGCACAGGTTGGAGTGCACCTCAAAACTTAACCTCACCTGAAGATAGCAATGGTGAGGGCCGAGTTGCCCTGGCTGGTTGTCAGAGTACTCAACCCGGATGTTCAGCCAATGGTGAAGTCACAGCTATCTGGGTGCGTAATACGGTTAGTAATTTGACAGAACGACAATTTCACCTTTTCTCTGCTGTTTTCAATGGCGCAACATGGGGTTCGATTACCGCAATTGACTCCACCAGTAATGGAACAGATGCTGAAGCCAGCGTAGCTTATTCAAACTCAGGAACAGCACAGGTTGTTTGGATACGAGATGCTGACAGTGACTTAAGCACGGTTGATGACCGTCAAATTTACCATCGCCAACTAACAGGAGGAAGCCCAATTAATGCCTTGACCAGCCTGCCTGTAGCAGCCGTGGAGCCTTCATTGAAAGTTGATACCGCGGGAGAAATGATCCTGGCTTTTACCGTGGCCACAGATCCACAGGCATTGGTGGGCAACCAACGCCTGTTATACGCGGCAAAACAGACCTGTGGAGAATCTGGCTGCTCCTGGTCATATAGTGCTTTGATTGATTCGAATGCCCGCCCAATTCATGCCGAAAGCCCGGTGTTGACGATGAATTCCAATGGGCAAGCGCAGATTACCTATCGGGCATTGGGATTTGGAGCTGCAGATCCCGGTGGTCCGACTGTTTTACCAGGCGACCCATTGGGGACTGTCATCGGAACCGGGGAAATCGCGCAAGCATTTGTTAGCTTCTCTAACAATACGATCACCACAATTGCCCCAACCTACCAAAACAATGGTGGCAAGACGGTCTGGCAGCCAACAGCGGTTTATGATTCACTGTTCAATCAAACCTATTCGGTAAGCTCGCTAGGCAGTAGCCCGATCTATTCACAACAAATGAAGACTACTCTGGAATTGATGGGATATGATATAGCCGCCATAGATGAAATTGCATCCCCCCTGGCTTTCTCTGTGAACAGTGCCACCTCAGATTTTTCAGTCTCCTCAGTAAGTCCAAATACCACCAATCTGCAAGTGAGTGGTGATCCTCTGACAGTTGTGGTTTCCATTTCGAATAATGGACCACTTTTTGCCAGTGATCGGGATAGTGGTCAGCTGGAAATCAGACTGACCTGGGATGCACTGGCCGGATCAGGTGAGCCTGCTGGAAGTCTATTGATACCGATTCCCATCGAAGCCGGGGGAATGATATTGGCTGAATTCTCCACGACTGATGATTCGCTCATTTTGCCTGCAGCCCCGCACCTCCCGCATGTGTTGTATGTTCAGGTTAATCATGAACAACTCATCCCGGAAAGTAATTATGAAAACAATACTCACACGGTACCCATAGGCGGCTTACCAGCTCCCCAGGGGTTGATTGGTGCAGCTCAACCTGGCGATTCTTCTGTTTTTCTGGAATGGCAGGCGGTCGAGCATGAGGCTGTAGCTGGTTACCGGATCTATCGGTCCAGCGATGGCAGGATATTTAAACCTGTTGGTAGTAGTTTTGGTCTGGGATTTGTTGACCTGACTGCTGTGATTGGTGAAAGCTATCAGTATGCTGTGGTGGCTTACGCAGGAGATGGGTTTGAATCAGATTTTAGTAATTTTATACAGGCGCAGGTGGATAATACTTACGCGGTCTTCCTGCCATTAACGATGCGTTAATAATACCTTTTGTCGGAGAAGAACGACCATGGGCTCTGTTATAATTCATCCCATGATCGTTATCTCCGACATGATGGGTACACTGACCACCGGCTCCCCAATCCTGGGGTTGTTGGACTGGATTAAGGTGCACCAAAGCAAGGCGCAGGCGCGCTGGTTGCTGGCTTCGATGATGCCGAGCTACCTGCTGGTCAAGCTGGGATTGATTGATCCACAGCCGTGGGGGCAGGGCTTGATGGTCAAGAGCCTGACCTGGTTGAAGGATATGGACGAGGAGAAGTTTGCCCAGGCATGCGAATGGGCGGTGGAACATAATCTTTGGTTGAAACGTCGCGAGGACGTGATCACACGTTTGCAGGAGCATGTTCAGCAAGGTGCGCAGGTCTACATCGCCAGTAGCGTCGTCCAGCCGATTGCGGATGCCTTTGCCCGGCGAATTGGTGTGCAAGCGATCGGGTCTCCGGTGATGATTGAGGGTGGTAAGGTGCGCCTGGTGGATGGCTTGATCAAGAGCGAACGTAAGATCCATGAAGTGCTGACGCGGCTAGGGGTGGAACGTGTCGATTATGCCTATGGAGACACATTCATGGACATACCCTTGCTGGAAAACGCCGAGCATCCGGTGGCGGTGTATCCGGATCAGCGCTTATTGGAAGAAGCAATACTTAAAGAATGGGAAATTTTGGGCAAGAGGTGATGTTTATAGTTTAAAGTGGACAGTTGACAGGGATTAAGAAATAGTCGACAGTGGACAGTTGAGAGGGGAAAATAGTTAAAAGTTGACGGTTGACAGTTGAGAGGGGAAAATGACTAATAATGGAAAGTCAAAAGTTAAAAAATGCGTTTGGAAAAATAATTCTTATGTAAAATGGGTAAAGGTAACGCGAAAAATCCATCATACAGAAAGGTAACATTATTGATGACTAGCAACAAACCTGAAAAAACATCATCTACTCCACAACCTTATCAACTTCCCTATAAAGATCTGATTGTCTGGCAGAAGAGTATTGAGTTTGCCAGTAATGTGATTGACCACGCTGAGAATCTCGCTTCAAACCGAAAACATTACAGGTTGGTGGAACAACTGGAAGCCGCTGCTACTTCCATTCCAATGAATATTGCCGAGGGAAAAGGCAGACACTCAACAAAAGAATTAAAACATTTCCTAATGATTGCTCGAGGTTCACTTTACGAAACCATGACATTATTAGAAATTTTTCTAAAAAAAGGCTGGATTTCCGATAAAGATTTTCATCAACTTGACAATCAAGCAATTGAAATATCAAAACTAATTACAGCGTTTCACCGTAATCTAAAAGTTGAATAGAAGATAGTCTTGAGTTGACAGGCTCAAGGTTTCAACTGTCAACTGTCGACTATCGACTATTTTTCCCTTTCAACTGTCAACTGTCCACTTTAAACTTTGTAAAAAACTATTACAATTGTTAAATACTAAACCTGGGAGTAAATTATGCCCTATAACTGGCTATTATTCGACGCTGATGGAACGCTGTTTGCTTATGATGGCGCGGAAGAGGAAGCGCTGCAGAACGTGTTCGCGCATTACAAGCTGTCATTTAATGAAGAAGCAGCTACGGCTTACAAACGTATCAACCAGGGGATGTGGAAACGACTCGAAGAACAGACAATCACGCTGATGGATTTGCGCTGGCAACGTTTTGCGGATCTGTTTGTTGAGTTGGGGATCGATCAGGATGCATTGGAATTCAGCAAGACCTATCTGCATTACCTGGGGCGATCGACACATTTGATTCCGGGGACACTGCAGGTGTTGGACCAATTGCAGGGTCGTTTCCGCATGGCGATCATTACCAATGGGATTAATGATGTGCAGCATTCACGCATCCGGTTGTCTGGGTTGGGGCGCTATTTTCCGTTTATTTTCACCTCGGAAGCCATCGGAGTGTTCAAGCCTGCGCAGGGTTTCTTTGACACCGTTTTCGCCGGGATCGGGCAACCCGCCAAAGAAAATGTGCTGGTGATTGGGGATAGCCTCAGTTCGGACATGGCTGGTGGTGTGGGGTATGGATTGAATACCTGCTGGTATAACCCGCGCGGTGAGCAGGATAAGAATGGCTACCCGATTACGTATGAGATCCGTGATCTGGCAGAGTTGCTCGTTATCCTCAAGATTGGTCACGCTTAACGATTTTATTCTGCTCCGATTTTGATAGAATTTAAACAGACATTCGTTACCAATCTGAACATTCCTTTTAAGTAATACCCAAAAAGATTATATATCAGGGGCTCCCTGAAGAAAGAGGATCCAAAATGAAAGTAATCTTCATTGGTGGCAGTGGTAACATCAGCACCTCCGTTTCCAGACTGGCGATTGCGCGTGGCATTGAGCTGACCTTGCTCAATCGCGGCAAGACACAGGTGGACATCCCTGGTGCTCGCTGGTTGACTGCGGATTTTCACAATCTGGCACAGACCCAGAATGTGTTGGGGGATGAGACTTTTGATGTGGTGGTGGACTGGATTGCCTTCACTCAGCAGGATATCGAACGTGATCTTGCGCTCTTCGCAGGCAAAACCGGGCAGTTTGTGTTCATCAGCTCAGCATCTGCCTATCAGAAACCACCCAGCAGTGTGATCATCCGCGAATCGACCCCGTTGCACAATCCCTTCTGGCAGTACTCGCGCAATAAAATTGCTTGTGAGGAGCGTCTGATACAGGCCTATCGTGAGCAGGGTTTCCCGGTGACGATCGTGCGTCCTTCGCATACCTATGATAAATACATCCCGATTGCGGTTGGAGATTGGGATAAGTTCACCATTGTGGACAGGATGCGCAAGGGTTTGCCGGTGATTGTGCATGGGGATGGTACGTCGTTATGGACGGTCACGCATGCCGATGATTTCGCAGTTGGATTTCTGGGATTGCTCGGGCATCCAGGAACTTTGGGTCAAGCCTTCCACATCACATCAGATGAACGCCTGACCTGGAATGACATCTATCGCGCCATTGGGTCAGCCGTTGGCGTGGAGCCAAACATTGTGCATATCGCATCCGAGTTCATCGTCACAGTTGCACCGGATTATCTGGGCACGTTGATCGGTGATAAGAGCTGGAGCGTGATTTTTGATAATAGCAAGATCAAGAGCTATGTACCTGAGTATCAGGCGGTGATCCCCTTCCACCAGGGCATCAAGCGCACCATTGCCCAGTTTGAAGCCGATCCGGAACGATGCAAAGTTGACACAGCTGATCACGCCGAAATCGAACGGATTTTAAAGGCGTATGGTATGTAGGGGCGGGTTCTGAACCCGCCCGAACATTTACATATTCAAATCGCGTTGGTTGTAGACAGAATAGGCGACGATCAAACATACCACAATGATGGCAACGGATACACACACATAGGTTGTGTTCAATTGGCCTGTGCGGAAGATTTCACCAGCGTCGTAATAGTAAAAGGGCGTGAAATGCTTGAGGAATTCAAAGTTCTCGTTCATTCCGGCAATAATGGATATGAAATATGAGCCCAGAATGATCCCTACTGCTATGGAACCAGAGCT
>JACZIY010000611.1 GCA_014860845.1 Anaerolineaceae bacterium | reverse complement strand
ACAACTGCCAGCACAACCAGGACGACCCCCAAAGCGCCGGTGACAATTCCACCAAAATACAGGTAAGCAAATACAGCAGCAACAACAACGCGGATTAACCGATCAAGATTGGACATATTACGTTTCATTTTTTTATCTCCTTATGAGTTTGATCATTATTTGATTTGTTACTCATATAGTAAGAGATTTTCTTCTATCTGTCTGTGATAATGTCACATAACGGCGAGGGTTTCCAGTCCATCTATGTCAATCAGCTCAAGTGTTCCGCGACCTAAAGAAATTAACCCATTTTTGGAAAAATCTTCCAGAATTCGGCTGATGACTTCGCGTGAACTGCCTAAATCCGCAGCAATTTCCTGGTGGGTGATACGAATTGCATCGGACTGAACATTGAGCTTCAATAACCAGGCTGCCACACGACGATCCATACGCTGGAAGACGACTTCATCCACCACCGCCATGATGGTTGCCAGGCGTTCAGAAAGTAACTCGAAGACGAATTCCCGCCACAAATCGTAGTGTTTAACCCAATCGCGAAAGACTTCAGCCGGAATGATGATCGCTTCGGCATCTTCTTCGACCGTGGCAATGGCTGGAAACGATTTGTTACTTAGAATGGCGTTCGCTGTCAAAATGCAGGATTCACCCTGCCTGAAACGATAAAGCGTGATTTCCCTGCCGGTCTCACCAATTTTGTACACCCGCACCACACCAGAAATCAGCAGAGCAATCGTATCCACCTGATCTCCTTCCACAAATACATCCTTACCAGAAGGAATCCTTGCATAAAATGCTTTGGATTGGAATTCGTTAATCAGCGGAGCGTTCTCCTGATGCAGGATGGGAAGGGCAAGGGATATACGGGTGAATTGCTCTTGTGTGATCATTGAGTTTTTCCTCAGGTAATTTTATCATGTGGAACGGTTGATGAATAACATGATCAATACAGCTATAATTGCTTAAAAAATAATACAAAAAGCTCGTTAGTCAAAAGTAATGATTATTACGACTATTTATAATAAATCTAAAATACGAACCAAATTAGGTTTGACTCTTCTCATGATTGGGTGTAAATTTTAATTATCCCTTGATGGGGAGTAGCTATCCGAATTTATTCGGAGTGAATAATCGACATACTGGATTTCATCCCGGTTATTCAAAGATTAATCTTGTGCGAGACCATCATGTTTTTATAAACATGGTGGTTTTTTTGTGAGGAAAAAATTGGATTATCTTTTTATCATCGTTATTTCAATAGGATTGGCTATGGATGTAATGGCAGTTTCACTTGGAATTGGAACTTCTGGTCAAATTGCTACCACTCGAGGAAAGCTCCGCTTATCATTTCATTTTAGTATATTTCAATCAGGAATGGCTGCACTTGGCTGGTTAGCCGGCGAGACAATTGTTCGATATGTGGAAGGGTTTGACCATTGGGTTGCATTCATCCTGCTTGCATTTGTGGGCGTAAAATTAATCCGATCTGGTTTTGAAAAAGATGGAAATGCTTTTAATCAGGATCCATCTACCGGTAAAACGCTGGTTTTATTATCCATCGCAACCAGTATCGATGCATTTGCTGTTGGTCTGAGTATTTCTTTCTTAAACGTTCCTATTGCCATGTCGGTTTTATTGATTGGATTAGCATCTTTGATTTTATCTTTGTTGGGTCTGTTTGCCGGAATCTATTTAGGAAAAAAATTTGGAAAACAAATGGAAATATTCGGGGGTTTGATTTTACTCTTCATTGGTTTAAGAGTTGTTGTCTCCCACCTGGCGATCTAACTCATTTTGAGTTTTAAAATGGGTTGTTTTCATCACAGATTGATATCATTGTGTTCTTACAACCAAATAGAACCTTCAACTCGCAGATCAATCTTCGATCAAACGCCCG
>JACZIY010000610.1 GCA_014860845.1 Anaerolineaceae bacterium | reverse complement strand
CCTGTCACCCCAATCAGTACCATGGAACGAGAGGGGTATCCATAATAACTGGCTGATAAATATGCCAATGCCTCTCTTGAATTTCCAAATTGAAGATATGGGATATCCAGGTGTTTCCAATTCTCGATTGATTGACATCCTATTGCGGCGACAGCACCTTTTTTCGCAGCAGCTTCAATGAATTTATGCCCATCAACATTTCCTCCCTCCAGTGCCACAAAGATATGCCCTGGTTCAACAACCCGCGAATCATATTGAATTCCTTCAACCACAAAATCAAATTGATCGAAAGAACTTTTATATGAAATGGGAATGTTTTCTATAATTTGTTTAAATGTCTGTTTATGCATACTGTAATTATATAAAAAAAGGTTGGAAGCAAGGAAATACCTCCAACCCTGGTTTAATGAAATTAATTATTACTGTAATGATCTTTGTAAATTGGACAACTGACCAGCTACGGATCCGTCTACAACACGATCACCAATTTTTACGACCAATCCACCCAGAATTGATGGATCAACTCTAAAACTGATACTTGCTGTATCACCAATTTTACTGAGAACGTCCTTTTTTACAGTCGCTTGCTCTTCGGTTGTTAATGGTAGGGCACTGGTCACTTCAGCTCCTGAGCCGGTAACTGCTTGATCTTCAATGACAATGACTTTCCCATTTTTCACACCACTGAAGAATTCTGCCAGAAGTGTTCTTTGACGCTTCTCGTCCAAAGCTTCCCCGATCAATTTCTGAGCTGCAGCAATAGCGATTGCAGAAACGTCACCACGCATTTCACTTAACAAGCGAACGCGTTCCTCCTCAACTTCGGACAAAGCATTTTCTTTTTGTTTATCAATACCTTGTTTGGCTTCTGCCACAATTTCTTTTTGCAGCGTTTCTGCCCTCGAGGTCGTTTCCCGGATAATCTCATTGGCTTTTAGTTGCGCATCACCAATGATCTTATCAGCAGCTTTTTCAGCAGTCGCACGCGCATCAGCGGCAATACGTGCATCTTCGAGACCCTGGGCAATTTTGGTTCTTCTCACTTCCAGCATTTTTGTCACAGGACCAAATACCCAGGCGCGCAACACAACATAAATAATCGCAAAATTAACAATGTGAACAAGTAAAAAACCCAGATTAATACCAAGCTTTTCCAAGGTTGGCTCCTTTCCTCGATTAGAGAACGAATAACATTAAGAATGCGATAACCAAACAATAAATGGCAATTGCTTCAGAAAACGCAATGCCAAGAATCATATTTGTAAAAAGGTTACCATAGGCATCTGGATTGCGAGCCATTCCATTTAATGCTCCATGAACGCTTAAACCAATTCCAATACCTGCACCTAAAGCACCAATCATTGAAAGGCCAGCACCAATAAATTTTGCAGCAAGAATTAAATCACCTGTCATTTCTCCTCCATAAATTATGATTAATGATCGTCATGTTCGCCATGACCTTGTGTTGCTTGAGCCATGAAAACCAAAGTTAACATACCAAACACAAATGCTTGGATAACACCCATAAATAATTCAAAAGCATAAATCAATGACGGTACAAATACAGGAAGCATTGCACCGACTAATGCTACTAAAACAGTTCCAGAAAACATTACGCCAAAAAGACGGAATGAAAATGATAGTACTTTTGCTAATTCTGAAATTAACTCCAGGATACCAACAATAAAATCCATAAAACCCAAAAAAGGTTTTTTGAATATTGTTGTGAAATTCAAGAATTTTGAAAAATATCGAATTCCCTGTGTCCGAATACCAATCACCTGAACCATCACAACAGAAATTAAGGCTAAGGCAATAGTAAAGTTGAGATCGGTCGATAAACCTCTAAAGAATGGAGTAACTATATATCCTTCACCTTCGTGAGCTAACTCAGGTGTAAGGATATTCCAATTACCACCAATATTTTGGGTTACATATCCATGATCATAATGGTGCAGGAAACCGATAGTTTCCATACCTGGGATCAATTTTGTCAAGTTTGCAACCAACACTAAAACAAATATCGTTGCAAACCAAGGAAAGATTTGTTTTGCATATTTTCCTGCAGAAGTTTCAGTCAAGTTATATAATGCCTCAACAAGCATCTCGAACAAGGCTGCGACTCCTTTGGGCACAAGTGTTCCACCTTTTAGACCATTCCGAACCAGCAACGCCAAAAGTATGATGATTAAATCAACCAGCACCATGGATGGTAGAGTATTGACCAGATAAAAATCACCGATAACTGGTAATGTGAAAATTGGTTCCAGCAATATTCTTTCCGCAGCAACTTGAATATGTGGTTGGATTGGTTTAGCAATGAAACTAACAGCAAGAATCGTCAGAATAATTAAACCAAATATCCACCAACGATTGACACCCCATCGCCACTTACGAGTATTTTCCAAGGCTTGTCTCCTTTGATTCTTTATCAAAATTTGTTTGTTTGACTTTAATTTTGGACACTGCAAAACGGACAACAAATATCATAACAGCTATAGAAACAGGGATGCTAACAATTAATAATCCCACTGTGAAAATTGGTTTCGATTGATAATAATTATCCAACCAAAGTCCCCCTAAAACCGCTCCTAAAATAATTACAAAGGTCAAACAACCAACCTGAGCCACAACACTCGCGAGGGTCAAGTTAAGAAATTTTGTTTTTGAATCAACAGGTGCTTGTTTCTCAGGTTGCATATTAGAAAATTATATCAGATTCAAAAGGGAGTATCAATGAAGCAACATCAGATTTGTAGAAGCCACTTCGAGCCAATTCAACCAGGGGGTAAATATCACACCCATAACGATGATCCCAATCACACAAACCGACAATGCTACCTTCCAACCCAAATAAATGGATGTTGATTTTGTCTCCTCACTATCTGCAAAAGTTATTCTGAGCACAGTTAGATAGTAGTATAAGGCTATGATCGAATTGAAGATACCAATAATCAATAACCAGATTAATCCAGCATCCATCGCTGCCATAAAAACAAGCACTTTGCTTACAAATCCTCCAAATGGAGGGATTCCTGCCAGTGATAACACTGCAATGAGGAAAACAAGTGAAATACCGGGAGATCGTTTCATCAATCCCTGAAAGGCCACTATCTCATTTGATTTCTTAGATTTTTCAACGATGTGGATTACCCCAAAAACAGCCAGATTTGTGAACAAATAAGCCAGTAGATAATACATGGCTGCTTTAAAGCCCATTGCTGTTCCAGAGGCCACACCAATTAACATATAGCCAGCATGCGCAATCGACGAATATGCAAACATGCGTTTGATATCCTTCTGTACCAATGCCAGTAAATTACCAACAAACATGGATGCCGTGGCTACCAGCGCTAATAACAAAGTCCAGCTTTGAGGTTCTGGTGAAAAAATTGATACCATAAATCTCATAATAACGATAAAACCAATTGCCTTTGATGCTGTGGAAAGATAACCGGCAATTGGTGTCGGCGCTCCTTGATAGGCATCTGGTGCCCAAAAATGAAATGGGAATCCGGAAATCTTTGCTCCAAATCCCACGACAGTTAATAACAAGATAAATATCAACAATCCAGTTGAAATTTTTCCAGCTTCGATGGCTGCCAGAATTTCCGGGAAATGAGTACTTCCTGTGAAGCCGTATAAAAGGCTGAACCCATACAATAATACCGCGGAAGTGAAAGCACCAAATAAGAAGTATTTTAGACCGCTTTCAATTGAAAAATTATTTTTTGTAAGAAAACCTACCAGAACATAGAGAGGGATCGCAGTTGTTTCTATTGCCAGGTAAAGCAAAATGATATTAGATGAAGCTGCCATCATACTCATACCTATCACGCTCAATAACAACATGGCAAAATATTCACCCTTATCATTCACTTCCTGATGATACATGGAGAACAAAGTCGTGAGGGCTGCACCAACCATCACGATCAGTTGAAATGTAAAACTGGCTGCATCCACCCGGATCATTCCGCCCCAAGCATATTGGATGGTATTTCCTGGAGATAAGAATAAAAGAGTAACCAGGATAACGATTAAAAGTCCCAAAAATGTTATCCAACTTAATGTGTTTCCATTAACTTGTTTTTTTCTGAACACATCAACAACCATCACAATGGCGATCAAACCAAGTAGAAGGATTTCTGGCATAATGGCTATCAAATCAAAATTTGTGATCATATTCGATCCCATTTATGCACCTCCCAGAATTGCTAGAATATGATTAACCCCGGTTTCTATCAGCGGTACCATCAAACTGGGAACCAATCCAATGGCGATCATGAACAGACTTAGCAATCCAATTACAATTTTATCTTTGACAGTGATATCTTTAATTTTGCCTTCGAATTCTTTCGGAAGATCTCCAAAGAAGACCTTTCGAACAACCAGCAAAATATAGGCGGCTGTTACAACGATGGAAATCACTGATATGATCGCCACGACCGGGGCTACCTGCCAGACACCCATATAAATGGGAATTTCTGCTATAAAACCGGAAAGACCTGGCATACCCATCGATACCAAACCTCCCACAATAAATCCAACCATCGCCCACGGCATCACTTTGTATAAACCACCCAGTGATGCGATATCACGGGTATGCGTTCGATCATATACCATACCAACGATAGAAAAGAAGAGAGCTGTCATCACACCATGCGAGAACATTTGTAAACCAGCACCTAATAGTCCATTGTAATTTAAGGATGCAAATCCAATTAACACCAATCCCATATGTGACACAGAAGAAAAACCAATCACATATTTAAAATCTTTTTGAATCATAGCAATAAAGGCACCATACACCACATTGATCGTCGCCAATACCAAAATCCAGGTAGCCCAATGTCTGGCGCCGTCAGGTAATAGCATGATCCCCACTCGTAATGCTGCAAAAACACCAACTTTCATCTCGACACCTGCCAAAAGCATTGAAATAGCAGTTGGGGCAGCAACATGACCATCTGGTGCCCAGGAGTGGAATGGGAAGATGCCTCCCAAAATCGCAAATCCGAGGAAAACAAATGGGAACCACATTCTTTGCATCTCGACTGAGAAGCCTGCATTTTCAAGCAACAAAAGATCGAATGTCCTTTCAGGTGAAGCCTGGTAAATGGCCAATGCACCAATCAAAGCCAGGACAGAACCAATAAACAAGTACAGTGTAAGCTTCATACCGCCATAATTACGGGTTTTGGGGTACCCCCATATCACAATCATCAAGTACTTAGGAAAAACAGCTAATTCCAGGAAAAAGAAAAGCAAGAATAAATCAAGAGAAGAAAAAACTCCTAAAACACTGGTTGCTAAAAACATCAGATATGAGAAGAATTCGTTCGGGCGGTTATCAATATTCCATGAAACCATTACACCGGAAAAGACAACCAGACCGGTCATAACCAGCATGGCAACACCGATACCATCCACACCCAGATGATAGGATATTCCCAATTGGGGTAACCAGGCGAGATACTCTGTGAATTGATAACCGGCTTTTTCGATGCTATAACTTGCCCAGATAATGAGCGTTAATAAAAGCACAAGACTGGAAGCTGCCAGTGCTATCGGCCTGATCCAACCAGGTTTCTGACGCCCAAATAAAAGGATTATCAGTCCGGCGATAAGTGGTATAAAAATGGTTACACTCAGGATAGGAAAACCCATTCCATCACCTCTTTAGAAGAAAAAATTGACTGCATGATTGATTAAATTCAATATTGATGCCGGCCAGACGCCAATCCAGAGCATCAAAACCATCAATGGAGCGATTACCCACACTTCTCGGGTACTGATTTCCGGGATAGCCAACCAACGATCATTTCTAGGGCCATGTAATACACCGGCAATCGCCTTCAGAATATATACGCCCGTAAAGAACAAACCGATCATGGATAATGCTGTGGCAAGCGGGAAAATTCCCCAGGCACCTCGAACCACGAGGAATTCGGAGACGAAACCATTTAATCCAGGTAAGCCCAGAGCCGCCATTGCTGTAAACACAAAAATGGCACCATAGCGGGGAAGAATCGGCCATAAACCACCCAATTCATCCAACTGACGGGTGTGGGTCCGGTCGTAAACCACCCCAACCAGAAAAAACATTCCTGCAGATGTTAATCCATGATTGAACATTTGAAGAATGGATCCGTTTAGAGCGATTGTGGCACTTTCGATTACCCCATTATCTGTTGATTGCCAGGCATAAGCAGCCGCAGCAATCCCTAAGACAACAAATCCCATATGATTGATGGATGAGTAAGCCACCAACCGTTTTAAATCTTTTTGTGCAAAAGCTGCCAGTGCTCCAAAAATGATCGCTGCAGTTGCTAAAACAGCTAAGGTTCCAGCATAGCGATTTGCCTCGACCGGGAAAAAGGGAATAACCAATCGAATAAAACCATAAGCGCCTAATTTCAGCAGAACACCAGCCAGGATCATTGATCCAGCCGTGGGTGCTTCGGTATGGGCATCGGGCAACCAGGTATGTACTGGCCAAACAGGCACCTTAATGGCGAATGCCAATACAAAAGCCCAGAAGGCGATCGCTTTTACTGAAGTTAATGATAGACCTAACGGAATTGCTTTTTGGAAATTTGCCTCTGTTAAAGTTGGCCACAATTGGTAAATTTTTACCAGATCAAAACTTCCTGTAGTGATTCCCACAATTTGTATAGATAGCAGCAATCCCAGGGAACCTGCCATGGTAACCAGGATAAATTTAAGTGCAGCATAATTACGTTTTGCCCCACCCCATTGGTTGATGAGAAAATACATGGGGATTAATCCAATTTCCCAAAACAAGAAAAAAACCAATAAATCTAAGGAAACAAATACACCCAGAACCCCAGTTTCCAAGAATAAAAACAGTGCCATGTAAGCTTTGACCTGATCTTTGATTCCATAGGAAGCCAGGATGGCTAACGGAGTCAATATCGTTGTCAGGAGAACCATTGGTAATGAAATACCATCCACCCCAAAATGGAATGATGATCCAATAGCAGAAAACCAGGGTAAAAATGTTTCGAATTGAAAACCTGGTTGGGTTTTATCAAACTGGAACCACAAAAGAATCGATAACAAGAACGGAATTAAGGAACTTCCAAAAGCAACCCACCTGATTGTGTTTTTGTTGGAAGTTGGTAAAACAACAATCAGAATAGCCGCCAGTGTTGGAAGTAAAAGAATGTAAAAAAGTAGATTATTTTCCATCATATTTTCCTTAATCAATTCCTAAAACAAAATCAAATAGAAGATAAAACCACCCAGCAACGAGAATGCGAGCGCGAGAATCATATAATCCTGAATCCGGCCGGATTGTGTGACTTTGAGATCTGTTCCGATTTTGCGGGTTCCGGAAGCCATTTTCTCACCACCTTTGTTAATGACCGGTAAGTCGAACCAAAATCTGAATTTATCACCCAACCACATGCTGATTTTTCCAATTCCGTGCAGGAATCCATCAAAAATCTTTTGATCTAACAATTGATAGACAATTTTTTCGGAAAACCATCGAGCTGGTCGAATAAATACCAATTGATAGAACTCATCAATATAATACTTGTTTGCCAATACCTTATAGAACCCGGAGAGCGACCACTC
>JACZIY010000609.1 GCA_014860845.1 Anaerolineaceae bacterium | reverse complement strand
AGTTTGTTTATGGAAAAAATTTCTGTTGGATCAATATTGAATTAGACAAACACAGATATTAGAAGAAAGCGAAAAGTCTGTATGGAAAATGAAGAAAATACTCTGGATACAGTTTTCCAAGATCTGCTGTCTTCGTTTAATCAGGGAACAACACAATCTCAAAAAAATTTTTTGATTCAGCTCTTGCAGTGGGTAAAACAACAAGAAGAATCAATTTCAATATCCAATGATTCAGACCTTCAATCAGAAACTGTACAGGCAGTAGAAGATGCTTTGATCTCGACTGTTAAGAAGAGGAAAGAAGGTGTCTCCCCCAAAGATCTCCATACCCTGTTTTCTACTGTGCCTCAACTCCGACAGGTCGCAGAAAAATTAGAGCAGGCCATCTGGATACGCGAGTTAAAAACAGGTTACATGCTTTATGTCAGTCCTGCTTTTGAAACCATCTGGGGACGATCGTGTGATAGCTTATATGAAGACCCGAAAATTTTGATTGATAGTGTTCATCCGGAAGACAGGGTGCAGGTATTGGTTTCCACGTCACATGAAGACTACAAGCCATTCAACCAGGTTTACCGGGTTCTGCGCCCGGAAGGCACGCTACGCTGGATATTTTCGCGTACATTTTTAATTCGTGATAAAAACCAGAAACCTTATTGCCATTTTTGTATTGCGGAAGATTTCACAGAGCAGAAGAGTACCGAATTAACTTTGCGAAAAACACTGGACCGCACTCACGAACAATTTGCCCTCAGCCGTAAGATGAGCCTGGCTCGCAAACCCGAAACCGTCCTGAAAACCTTGATGTCCGCGCAGGAGCTGCGTTCTGCCCAGCGAGCAGCTTTATTGTTTTTTGACTCCCCAAAACTTGGCCCCACCATTGGTGTGGAATTATTAGCCACCTGGCAGACAACCCGAAATCTTCCTGTCTGGATGAACGAATCCAGTTTATATGAAGAGTCTGCGCTTTGGGAATTGGCTCAACCGAAACGACCTGTTATTATCAATACCATTCCATCCGATCCACGTCTTAATCCACAGGAGCGAGAGATCCTTATGGATGAGGATATCCAGACGTTGATTATTTTTCCATTGGTCGCCTTGGCAGATTGGGTCGGTTGCCTGTTCGTTTATTACCAACAGGAACATCATTTTGATCATATCGATCTGCGTCATCTAAAAGTGCTTGTGGATCAGGCTTCCATAACGCTTTATAATCTCAAATTGCTGCTTGTGGAAGAGGATTTACGCCGTGAGGCAGAGCGAGCCAACGAGATCAAGTCTGAATTTCTGGCAATGATTTCTCATGAGCTACGCACCCCATTAACTTCTATTATTGGCTTCACCACTACTATGCTGGCAAAAGATGTCCATTGGGAACCAGAAGAACAGCTGGACTTCATTCAAACAATTCAGTCGGAGGGTTTCCGGCTTCAGGAATTGATTGATCATTTGCTTGATCTTTCCCGTTTGGAAGCCGGGATACTGCCAATTTCGCCAGAACCCGTTTCCCTCTATGAGATTATGGAAGATGCAATGCCACAACTGCATACATTAGCCAGTGAAAAAACATTAACGATTCAATTACCCTCCAATCTCCCTCCGGTTTATGCAGATACAAAGCGAATCTCTCAGGTCCTGGTCAATCTGGTTCGTAATGCAGCAGCTTACTCACCTCGTGGAACTGAAATAAAAATTACAGCGAATATCCAGAAAGAGTTTCTGAAAATCAATGTAATCGATCAAGGACCTGGCATTCCTATGGCTGACCACAAAAGAGTATTCAGGGCTTTTCAGCGCGGAACAATAAGGAATAATGAAATACTCAAAGGTGCAGGATTGGGTTTAGCTATATGCAAAGGGCTGGTCGATGCTCATAATGGTCGAATCTGGATAAAGAAAAAAACAACGCCTGGAACTACTATCTCCTTTACCCTCCCGCTGGTATCAGAGCATGTGAAGATTGAAATTGACGAGGTGTCATAATGGGAAATATATTAATAGTCGAAGATGATCCGAATGTCCGTAAACTTGTTCGGGTAAATTTAGTGAAACGAGGTTATACCGTCAATGAAGCTGCAGACAGCCATCAGGCATTAGCATTATTTCAGTCTGTGCCGGTTGATCTGGTACTTCTAGATTTGATCCTGCCCGGTTTATCAGGTGTGGATATTTGTGCCTGGATTCGCGCCCGCTCCGAAGTGCCCATCATCATTTTATCCGCCCGGTTGGAGGAAGACCTTAAAGTTGCCGCTCTGGATGCAGGTGCTGACGACTATGTAACCAAGCCATTTAATTCAGAAGAATTATTGGCAAGGGTGCGAGCATTCCTGCGCCGGTCCTATGTGACGGCGAAAAGCGATGAAAACAAAATCCAAATTGGCGAACTCAAAATCGACCTGGAAGCCCGTCGTGTTTTACTAAATGAGAATGACCTGCACCTGACACGTACAGAATACGCTATTATGGCGGTGCTTGCCCAGCATCTGAATGGGATTGTGACCCACGATGAATTGCTGATTCAGGTTTGGGGAGATGAATATCGCGGCTCCAATCATTATTTACACACCTATCTGGGTCGTCTGCGAAAAAAACTGGGGGAATTCGGCGATCTTCTCGAGACAGTTCCTGGTATGGGATATAACCTGCATTCCACAAAAATTTACTGATCCGTTTTGATTTTGGGTTGTTTAAAAATTAGTCATACGGGTGTTTTTGGCGTGCGTCCACACGCCAAAAACACCCGTATGACCCGATTTATTGTGTTAACAAAGGTTTTTTATAGAATTTATTCAGATTCTTTTTGGGACACTGAAAGGATTCATTGTTTATGATCATTAAGTGAAAATCTCTCAACAATAACTAACATTCAGCTAGCTGTACCTCTCTGAGTTGCCTGTTTAAGTTTCAGGTAATTTTGTCAGCTTTCGCTGGATGTGGCCCCTAAGGGACGGGGAAGACGCCCGGTTTGTCTTCCCCTCTCTTTTTTTAGATGGGTTCAGTATTGATCGATCGCCAAAACCATGGGTCGGCGGGAAACTTGATCTATTCCCATTCATCTTCCATCATTATCGACTTCCAAAAAATTAATAGATTTAACAGACAGCGTACAGGACATTAATAGCCCCGGTCGGTTAGTATGTTATGTAGGCAAAAACCCTAGTGAAAGGAGCCGATATGGGGCGCATACGCAATAACGTCCTCAACACAGAGTCCCAAGCGATCAATTTGACAGATGCAGAACCAGGAAATGATGGACTTTTCCCTCAGAAAAAAATCTTCATCCAGCCAAATATTGGATTAGAAATCGATGTCCGCCAACCGGTAATCGAAATCCTGAATGCCAGTCTTGCTAATGAGGCAGTATTAACACAAAAAACACGCGGTGCTCATTGGAATGTCAGTGGAACCAGTTTCTTCGAGTTACATATCCTGTTCGAAACCCAATACAAACAATTAATTGAAATTTCAGACAAAATCGCAGAACGGGTAAGAATGTTAGGCGGCATTACTATTGCCAGTTTCGAAGAATTTATAAAACATACCCGCATATCTGAACATAGCACAGAAATTCCAGATAATTTACATCTGTTAGCAGACCATGAAGCCATCATTCGTTTCCTGCGGGAAGATATCAGAAAGTGCAGTGAAGAATATGAAGATGAAGGCACTGTCGAATTGTTAGTCGGTGTCATGAGCCTTCATGAAAAAATGGCCTGGATGTTACGGGCATATATTGAGAATGAACCAGTTAATGGCAAAAGCCAGAAAAGGAAATAGATAAATGAATGAAAAACAAATGGAAAAAAGAATGCAACAAGATGCAGAGAAGGTAAAAAAGGATATCAATACTTTGATGGAAGATGGTGTAACTCAGGCAACAAGAGGATTTGAAAAACTGACTGGTGAAGCCAAAAAATTCACTGGTGAAGCAAAAGACACCCTTATCAGTACGGCTGACTCTGTTGGGAAAGATATTGGAAAGGGATTAAAACAGTACAACGCCAAGGCAGATGAAATTGCGAAAAGTGTCCCCGGTGATTTAGGCAAAAAAGTTGCTCAATATCCCTGGGTGGCGATATCGATCGGTTTAGGGATTGGCTTGCTTTTGGGCGGTTTATTCAAACTCACGCAACGAACTTGATTCATAAAAAAAGAAGAAAAGGAAAAACAATATGAACAACGATATTTTCGCAGGAAAGTGGAAACAATTACGCGGTGAAGTCAAAGTTTGGTGGGGAAAACTCACCGATGACGATCTGGATAAGGTTGAAGGAAATTATGAAAAATTAGTTGGCCTACTCCAGGAAAAATATGGTTATACCCGCGAACAAGCGGAAGAAGAATGGGAAAAGAGAACAAAATGACATCTTATAAAGAAGTAACAACTTCACAACATGAACAAGGACAGAATGGTCGTGTGGCGACCTTTAAAGCGACACAATTGATCTGGCTGTTCCTGGGAATTCTGGAAGCATTACTTGCCTTGAGGTTTATATTCAAGTTGGTTGGGGTGAATGAAGCAAATACGTTTGCATCTATTCTGTATGGATTTACCAGCTTTTTTTTGGCGCCGTTTAGCAGTTTAACAGGTGCTCCATCAACAGCAGGCATGACGTTTGAGTTTTCAACACTGATAGCCATGATTATTTATGCATTGATTGGCTGGGCATTAGAGAGATTGGTTTATGTCCTATTCTATCGCCCACGCGGACCTGTAAGTACCCAACAAAGAACGGTAGTTGAACAAACCCCACCGCAAACACCCACAAATGTCAGCACCACAACCACCACAGAACGTAGAGATTCATAAACAACGGACAGACTATAAAGTTTGACTAGATTAAATAAGGTTTATCTGAAAAACCTGGTTGTGATCCTCTTTGAAAGGAGTAATTAAATGAATTTTGTAAATTTCATCGTGTGGCTTTTTGCTGGAGCAATCATTGGTTGGTTTGCCAGCCAAATGGTGGAAGCAGAACGCAGGCGAGTAGTTGAAACCCTAATTTAATAAAAATAATTTAACAATAGGAGAAATATGAACATACTTATTTACTTAATCGCTGCAGCAGTAATCGGGTGGGTGGCAACATCCCTCATGCATGACCGTTCCAATCTTTTACTTAATATTGTCATAGCCGTCATCGGCGCATTTCTGGCCGGTTACTTCCTCAGTCCGTTGTTTGGTGTTGGAACCATCAACGATGCCATTACGCTGCCAACCATGTTGGTGACTTTATTGGGTGCAATCATCCTGATTGCAATTGTGCGCTTAATACGTCGAGGACGTTAAAAGCGCTCGTTGCAGTGGATGAAATGGATATCCGATGGATAACTCAATTAATCAACTTAATGTAAAAACCTCTTATCGAGTTTATTTACGAACCATTTGGAATTCTGCCCTGGGTTTCTTTAAACGATTTACCCCCTTCTTTATCCTAACAGATGAAGAAAAAATCGAAGCAGGAATCCTTTTGCGTGACAAATCCTTCAACGAGTAAGAAAACCCGGTTTTATATCGGAGAACCTGGTTAGTTGAGATCAATAAATTAGAAGAAAATACAATCTTAGGAGAAAAACAATATGTGGACCATTATTATTATCTTGTTCGTCTTGTGGCTGCTTGGCTTTTTCGGCGGGAGTATCAGTCCAAAATTCCCAAAAACTGGAAGTTGGATTCATACTTTACTCGTCATCGCTATCATACTTGTCATTTTGAGTTTACTTGGGGTGATTTAGTTCCCGGGTTTGGTTGAATAATAACAAGTAAGAAAAACAAAAAGTCAATTTTTTACCACGTTGTAAAACAATCTGCCTCCCGGGAAATATCCGGGTAGGTCAGATTGTTAAATATCGCCATAGCTTTACCGGAATGGATAGAATGGCGATCGTCATATTTGGATAGTTCTTACCCTGACCGAAGAACTCTCCGGGCAAAGAGAAAAAAATGAAAATCTGTCAAGATGTAATGACCCTAAACCCCATTTGCTGTCTGCCAACGGATAACGTAATAGCAGTAGCTCAGATCATGAAGCGCGAAAATATCGGACCCATGCCTGTGATTGATAATACAGAATCTCACAAATTGATCGGTATTATTACGGATCGTGATCTGGCGATGAAGATTGTTGCCGAAGGACGGGATGCTAGATCCACCCGCGTTGAAGCGGTGATGACTCGCAGAGTCGTGACCTGTCGTGCGGATGATGAAATAAATATTGCCTTAAAATTGATGTCCGATCACCAAATCCGCAGGATTGTGATTGTAGATCATGCCAATGTGGTCGAGGGAATTATTTCTCAGGCAGATCTGGCAACACGCATGAACCAACCCGAAAAAACAGCTGAAGTGGTTAAGGATATTTCACAAGCAAACAATGGGTAGGGTCCTACCTAAAGAACCAGAAGACGCAAAACGCGATTGCATTATTAATTACAGCTGACGAACCAGGATTGAATAAAACCCGATGACTCGGTGTTGGATATATTTTACATAAAGAAATCAAAACATAAAAGGAGAAATAAAATGACAGAAAAAACGATCGAAGTAAAAAAAACAAAAGTCAAACGACTGCCAAAAGGTCAGCGGAAACACCTTCGCCGGACCAAGGCGGTTGATCGTAAGGAAGCCATTATCGTGAACCCAAAGAATTAATAGGACGGGTGAATTGTAAACCATTGGAGTAGCTTATGGAAAGAAAAGTAGGTTTATGGATCAATCATCTCAAGGCTGTGATTGTGTCCATATCAAATAAGAAAATCTATATTCGTGAAATCATTTCGAATATTGAGAAGCAAAGCCCTGCGCCAAAAAGTGACATTATTGATTCACCAGTAAAGAACTCTGAGAATCTTCATAATCCGCAATCTGAGATTCTGCTTGATCGGTATTACAACGTGATCATTTCACTCATCAATAATGCGGAATCCATCTGGATTTTCGGGCCGGATGACGCAAAAGTAGAGCTTGAAGATTGTCTTCGAACAGCAGGTTTTGGTGCGCGCGTTGTCGGGATTGAGACTGTTGCTGAGATGACGAATCGCCAACTGGCACTTAAAGTCCAACAACGCTTTCTTAGAAAACCAGTCAGCAATGCTAATTCAAAATGATCTTGCAAATGAGTGACTATGGAAATTCAGCCAACAACTCAACAAAATCAATGGACATTTAGAAGAATTATTGTAGCCACACTCGCTTTGGTAGGTGTCGGGCTTGGTTTTTGGCTGCTTTACCGATTCTACCAGGTACTTTTTATTTTATTTGTCGCCATTATTCTGGGAACCATCATCCGGCCTATCGCAACCTGGTTGAATCGAAGAGGATTGCCAAGGGTTGGTGGGGTGATCGCAGTGTACATCTTACTGTTCGCTTTGCTAACTGGCTTTCTACTTTTGTTATTTCCCCTGGTTTTCGAACAGGGTTCTGCCATTGTTAAAAATATTCCGGATTACTATCTTGAGTTAAGAACCTGGGTGGAACATTCACCCAACCTATTGATTAAAAGTATCAACCCTTATTTACCTGATGTAATTCCAGGATTTGAAATTGCCATTCAAACTGACATAGAAATGTTAGCTTCCACTGAACTGGCGTTGAACTATATCTCATCTATTTTCAGGATCTTTTTCATCTTGCTGGTTACTCTATTATTATCTTTCCACTGGACGATGAATGGACCACGCACCATTGAATCTTTACTTTTATTGTTTCCCAAGAACCAACGCGAGAATCATACCGAACTGATAACGGCAATAGAATCAAAAATTGGATATTTCATCGCCGGTCAAGGCGCATTGTGTTTGGTTGTAGGCACCATGGCAATGATTGGTTATACGGCAATTGGGTTACCCAATGCTTTTGTCCTCGCACTCATCGCTGGAGCATTTGAAGCTGTTCCGATGGTCGGACCCATTCTGGGCGCTATTCCGGCTGGTGTAATTGCCCTATCGGTATCTCCTTCTTTATTAATTTGGGTAATTATTGTTACAGTTATTATTCAAATCGCAGAAAATAATTTATTAGTTCTACGTATAATGAGCAAAGCGGTAGGGGTCAACCCTTTTGTTTCTTTGTTAGCAATTTTCGCCTTCAGTTCATTGTTTGGTCTGGCTGGAGCGCTCATGGCTATTCCTTTGGCAGCCATTATTCAACTGGTATTGGATCGCTTTGTTTTTCATCCAGCTGAGGCTGAAAAAGAGGGGTTGGGTGGTCGTGATTTTGCAAGTCGTTTGCGCTATGAAGCGAATGAGCTTACCAAAGATCTTAAGAGTCAGGCACGCCTTACAAAAGTTGGAGCAGATAACGAGGTGACACAGATCGATAAAGTGATGGATGAGATAGAGGCAATCACCACCAATCTGGATCTTCTTCTCTCCCAGATCCCCGAAATAGGTTCCCATGATTAAGAATGTTGTAAAGGTTGGATTGGCTGTCCTGACCACTATCATGGCAATCGTGATCTTGTGGCAATTTCGAACTGCCGTCATCTATGTTTTGATTTCACTAATCCTGGCAGCATCCATCCGTCCTTTTTTCATACGCCTCATTGGCAAAAAAATCCTCATCCGAATCATCTGGATTCTTGTCTACATCATCGTTATCTGTGGTCTCGGGTACTTAATCATATTTGCGATCCAGATCTCTGCTACAGAATTACAATCGATCGCTCAAAGTGTCTCTGCTCAGGATAAATGGACCTTGCTTTTATGGTCAAACAGCACCGGTTTGCAATCTTTATTTGAACGATTACCTTCCCCAAGTGTACTTTTTCAGGCGGTTATCGGAAACGAAGGAGAGCTTGTTGTTCCGGCTTTGTTCGGAATCGTTCAGGATATTGGTGGTGTTATTGCCGCTCTTGCAATCATTCTGGTTTTGAGTGTTTATTGGAGTATTAATCAAATTCACTTTGAACGTCTGTGGTTATCCATCCTGCCGTCTGACCAAAGAAAACAAGTGCGTAGCATCTGGCGGACGATTGAACCAGATATTGGTTCTTACGTACGTGGGCAGATTTTTCACAGCATATTGGTTGGAATAATTCTTGGGCTGGGTTATTGGCTGATTGGATCATCCTCTCCAGCGTTGCTTGCCCTGATAGCAACCATTGGCAGTATGATTCCTGTGGTAGGTTTATTCCTGGTCGTTTTTACTACCCTGGTGTTGGGTTTATTAACCAGCGCGCAGATCAGTCTTTTTACCGTTGTATATACAATTGTTATTTTGACAGCACTTGGTATCTGGGTAAAACCCAGGCTGATTAACCGTCAATGGGATAATCCGATTCTGACCTTGGTGTTGCTGGTTGCCATGGCGGATGCTTTTGGTATCGTCGGAATCGTGATTGCCCCGCCTATTTCGGTTGTCTGTCAAATTCTGTGGAGCGGATTGGTCAAACGCCGCACGAAAACAAATCCTGCCAAGCTTCTATCTGACCTCAAAGAACGTATGGTGCATTTAAGAGCAAGCGTTGATGAAATGGAGGAGCCGCGTTTGCCTTTAATCACCAGCAGCATTGAACGGATAACGGACCTGCTTGATGAAGCAGAACCTGTTTTAAAGACAGGATTAATCTTGGATGAATAACCAAATGTATAGCTTTATCTGGAAAGAATTAATTTAAATTAAGGTTTCCTGGTTTTTTGAGTATGGATTTAATCTAAAAGTTAACCCAGATATTGTTTATTTGAATGTCACCTTTAAGGGGGAAATACCCATTTCTACAACTAAATTTCACCACAAACGGGTAAAATTAAAAGATCTAAGCTTGGAGCAATTACTTATTGACTACCCCTACCTCTCGTCCTTCTCCCTCATCCAAACGTCTGCGCGATACGCTGGCTCACATTAAGCATTTAAACGACCTGCCGGAAGAAGCCATTCAAGCGATGATAGAGTCAGCAAGTCCGCGCCATTTCGATACCGGGCAGGTCATCTATCTGGAGGGGGAGCCTGCAAATTATGTTTATATTCTGGAACGTGGCTGGGTAAAAGCGACCCGCATGACGCATGAAGGACGCGAGCAAGGTCTGCACTTTTTACGTCCCGTGGAAATTTATGGGGATAACGCTGTGTTCACGCGAACAACCTACCCTGCCACAACCACCGCGCTGGAAGCCACGGACGTATGGATGATTCCGTCCGAGTCACTGTTGACCATGGAAAAACGCTTCCCCGAACTTGCGCTGGCAATCATTCATATTTTAAGTGAGAGGGTTTTAAAGTATATCGAACTGGTTGAGGATCTCTCCCTGAGGAGCGTGGAAGCCCGTCTGGCAAGCACCTTGTTGCGCCATACTGAATTATTGGAAGGCCAACTGGTCGTTCTACGCCGTGAGTGGACCACTCTGGATGAGATGGCTGTTCGTCTGGGAACCGTGCGGGACGTGCTCAGTCGTGCAATGAAAACCCTGGAATTAGAAGGCTATATCAAGGTGGACAAACAAAAGATTATCATTGTAGACCCTGCGGAACTGGCAAAACGCGCAGATCAATAAAAGCCATCAGCGATCGTTCTTGGTTTCACCTTACGTTATAAACATGCTTACGATTCAGACAAATCTCATCACCGGATGCCCGGAATGAAAAATGGGGTTCGTTTTCGGTACTCAAGATACTCCTCACCAAATCTTTCTGTCAGTTCACGCGTTTCATGCCGGTAAATAAACGTCAATAATGCTGTGAAAATGACCAGAACGAGCAGGATGACAGGGATTGAGCCCATCCCAATCGCAATCCCGAGATACAACAAAAACGCCCCCAGCGTCATTGGGTTGCGGGTAACGGCATATGGTCCGGTCGTGATCAGCTGCTGTGTGGCAACTTTTGGGGAAGGCGTGCCTTTTCCTAATGTGTATTGAATGTATATAGACCACCCCGCCAGGAAAATTCCACCTATGGTCATCAACGCCCCGAATACCTGGTGCCACCAACCAGGCTCGAAACTGCCCCTTGAGCCAAACAACCAAACGATCCCAATCTCAACAGCGACCAGCACAAGCAACACGAAGGAAAAGATGCTTATCACTTTCTTTCTAAGCGTTGCTGCTTTTTCTTCGGGTTTATTCATT
>JACZIY010000608.1 GCA_014860845.1 Anaerolineaceae bacterium | reverse complement strand
ATGTAGAAGGATCGAGATAACCAAGACCAATCCGCTGACAACGCTCTTCCGGTATACCGGTGGCTAAGGTTACTTTTACTCTAGGGGATTCAATTTCGGTTTTTGCATCAAAACTACCTAATCCCCGCAAATGCGTCGAGTGAGCCAGCACTCCCCATGGATATTGTTTAAACTTGTCCCATTGTTTTACAAAGAAATCCCGGCAATGATATCCGACTTCATCCAGGATCTGTCCATGAGTATAACTGACCTCATTGATATGGGGAGCATAGATGATTACTTCGCCACCATCAGCCACTACCGGTTCCATTTTGTACATCCCTTTAGCGGCTGTCCAAATATCGTCATACAGGGAAGGCATCATCGAAATTACTTTTTGATATGGTTGATCAATATAGAGAATGTGAACCTGGGCGGATAATTGTGAAGCAGCCTGCCAGGCTTCCTGGGCGGATCCGTAGTAAAGGCCATGGGTCCCCGTATGAGTGACCACCAGGCTGAAACAGGTCACAGGACGATCAATGAATGATGCTGCGCGATCAATAATGGCGCATACCGGGGTGTACCCTGCACCTATAATTTGGTAATTCGTTATTAATGCGCCTAACCAGTGGGTGAAATTGATAATCTCTGCACCTGCAATACCCGGGAAGAAGTATTTATTACCACCAGAGAAACCGACGACTTCATGCGGAAATACAGGACCACAGATCATCAAGTGGTCATAATCTTCGATTATTTTGTTCAAACGAACCGGAACATCCATTTCCAATAAGCCATTACTGATCTGGCTTATTTCTGAAGCCGGTATCGTCCCGATCTGTGTAAATGTGGATGGTTGATCCCAGCGATGGTTAAAAATGGTGCTGGTGCCAATCTTGCCATTTTCTACCCGTCTTCCTGTTAATTGACTTAATTGCGTATCGGTCATTGGTTGGTGTGTGCCCAACGCCACCAGATAGTCCAGTTTTAAAACACGCTGACCTAAATTTTTTTGGAACAGATCAAATATCAACGGCATAGGCATCGTACGGGTTCCATCCGGAATCAATACCAAAACCCGTTTTCCATCCAGATCTGTTGAATTTAATGACTCTTCGATGATCTGGCTGATTTCAACATTGGTTAATTGAGACGTAGGACTACCTTTACCAATCACCATAATTAAACTCCACTAAATGCAGAAAAACCACCATCAATCGGGACGATAATCCCGGTAACAAATGCAGATGCTGGTGATACCAGCCATAACACGGTTCCCACCAGATCTTCCGGTGAGCCAAAACGTCCCATCGGGGTGTGTTGGATGATGGTTTGACCTCTGGCTGTTAATTCGCCAGTCTCTTTTTCTGTTAGCAAGAACTTGTTTTGTTCTGTCAGGAAAAAACCTGGGGCAATAGCGTTTACCCGAATAGCGGGAGAATATTCCTTAGCCATATGGACTGCCAGCCACTGGGTGAAATTACTGACACCAGCTTTAGCAGATGAGTAAGCCGGTATGCGTGTAAGGGGACGAAATGCATTCATCGAGGAGATGTTCAAAATGATACCACTTCCCTGTTCTGCCATCATTTTTGCAAAAACCTGCGTGGGCAAAATGGTGCCGAGCATATTGAGATCAAAAACCCAACGAAATGCATCTGCTGGCAGATCAAAGAATTTCAAATCCTGGCTGGTGGTTGCCTGAGGTTTATTCCCCCCAGCACCATTGATCAAAATATCCACCTGACCAAACTCAGCGATAACTTCTTCAGCAACCGTTTCAATATTGGTTTTATCCAATACATTACAACCGAAGCCGGATGCAAGCCCACCATTTGATCGTATTTCTGCAGCCAGATCCTGAGCAGCTTTTTCGTTTAAATCCAATATTGCTACACTGGCACCTGCTTCAGCCAATGCTTTACATAAGGCAGCGCATAAAACACCAGCCCCTCCGGTCACAACGGCAATTTGTTGGCTTAATGCTTTTCGGTTTTCTTTTTGTGAATCATTCATTTTTTGGACTCATTTCTATTCATTTTCTTTATCAACAAAAAGTGTGAGGTGGCGTAGAAAATGTCTTTCAATATTCTCAGTATATACTTCAGGATTGTCTTTCAGTAATCTTATCAGGTGCTCAAAAAATTTGAAACTACCATCAGGTGATTTTTCTTTCAACACTGAGCCAAAAGTTACATGCAAAATTTCACGTGCATCAAAATTATCCAATAATTCAGACAATTGATCAACATCAGAAGCAATCGGAGCGCGTGAAAGCTGGGCTGAGATAATATAGCTAACTTTATCGGTCTCATATCGATTTCGGCAAAAATCATAAATTTCCCTGAAAAAGTCAGGATCAAGGGCGGCAATTGTTCTTAAAGCTTCCAGATAGCTGGTACCTGCGGTTTTAAGATGAACCAATCCTCTGGTAGCCTGGGCTGCAATTTTGTAAATACTGAATTTATCCGACCCGGAATGAAGACTGATTTTATACGAGCCAAAAACGCGAGCAATGGCGGCATGACCTTTGATATCTTGTTCAAATTCCTCCAAATCACCAATATAGTCAACACCTTTTTCAAACCTGCCAACAAATCGCGGAGCCAGGCTGACCCAATTGACACCAAAGCGTTTGAGTTCGCTGGCGATATAAGCATGTTCGGCATGAGATGTGGGATTTTCCGTTTCATCTACAGAAACTTCTAATTCAATCGTTCTTGCTCCTGCTTTCATTAGTAAGTGTTGGTACATGTTATATACATGCCAGACTGCTCTTCCGTATTTCACCATCGACTTTAATAAAGTTTTTTCATCAAATGTTAAGCTCAGATGTTCGGCATTTATGGTTTGATTCAGGAGACCAGAATGTTGCATGTCTAACTCAAAAGGCAGATCTTTGGCGTAATTACGTAGATTTTGTAAATCAGCATCTTCCGCTCGATTATCGACAAAGTCACCTGGGTCAATGGTGAAAAATGAATAACCAGCTTTAAGACAGACATCGATATCATCAGTTGTCTTCAAATGATCCGCATCTGCTCCATAACCATCACGCCAATTTTCCTGGAAAACACCCCACATGGCATCATCGATCACCTCTTGTGGGGTTCGGCCGGTACGGGTATTTTCCCGAATGGATTGTTGAGTGAAAATCGGGGCAATTTTCCCGTTCATTTTCCGGATGGCGTGGACATGCCCTGGAGTTGCCAGACCTAACCGATCACCCATGCCGGCAGATGTTTTTAATCCTAAAGCAACCGGTTTTAGCCAGGGCAGTTGTGTTCGTAGTGCTGCGGCATTTTCTGAGGTTAAACAGGCTGAAACCAAACTTTCTTTTCCGTGATGGGTTCTTTCACCATCAAATAACGTCAAACGGAAATCATCCTGGTCAGCCTGAACCATTAACCGTAATCCATTCGTGGTTTTCGCGAGGCTGTATATTATCCGATCCAGGGTTACTACTGATTGATGGATGAGCTGTGTTCCATGATCATTTTCATTTGTCAGGGTGGTATCCATGATTGTCCTTTATTCATTTGGTAGAGGTGCGGATGTGGAGTTTCGAACCAGCAAGCTACCTTTTAATACTTTTTCTTTGTGCGTGTTGTTTTGGTTTTCAATTTTATTACCGAGTAATTCCAACAATAATTGTGCAGCCTCATTGCCAATGG
>JACZIY010000607.1 GCA_014860845.1 Anaerolineaceae bacterium | reverse complement strand
TTCCAAATGTTAAGAACATTTCACTTTATTAATATTATCAATTCTTAGAAATAAAAAACAGAAGAACTTTGAATGTCTTCTGTTTTAAAAAATTTTGTTAAGTATTCTTATGCGAATTGTTTTTGCTTCTGAAGCTCAGTTACAATTTTTTCTTGATCAACAGGCAATTTATTAACACGAACACCAATTGCATTATAAATAGCATTGGTTATGGCTGGTATGGTTGGAATTAAGCAAATCTCACCAATCCCCTTTGCACCATAAGGTCCATCTGATGTTGGATGCTCGACAATAAATGATGTAATTTTTGGCGTGTAATAAATCGAAGGAACACGATATTTCGCTAAACGGTCGGTAATAACCATCCCTTCTTCCAGGATGAAATCTTCAACCAGTGCATGACCGACACCCATCACGATTCCGCCTTCTACCTGACCTTTCAGTCCTAATGGATTAATCGCAAATCCCACATCATTAGCCACGATGACCTCAGGTACTTTTACCTCACCTGTGATCGTGTTGACCTCAACCAGGGCTGCCTGGGCTGCGAAGGAGAATGCAACATGCATGTCCCCACCCTGACCTAAAGGTTTGGTTTCCGGAGCCCAATATGTATATGCAACTTTGGGGGTAATTCCATCTTTGCGAAGATTCTGGGAGATCGTGGAGAGTTGAACTTCCTGACGGTCAATTTGAGCTAAACCTTCCTTGAATTTAATTTTTTCTGGTGAGACATCATATCTTTCCGCAAGTTCAGATGTCAGTAAATCACACATGGCTTTGGAAGTATATTTTACTGCATTACCAGTGACATAAGTTTGTCGAGAGGCGGTTGTCGGACCACCATCGGGCGTCAGATCAGTATCAGATAACAGAACCTGTACCTGTTCAGTACTTTGTCCTAATTCTTCAGATGCGATCAACTGTAAAACGGTTGGCAACCCCTGCCCTAATTCTGCCGATGCGGAACGCACTTCAAATCGACCATCTGGTAATAATTCAATTTCAGCACCAGCTTTATCAGGAGCACCACCACCAAGTCCAGTATTTTTATAGGCGACTGCGAAGCCCCAGGCTCTGACAATGGCTGGATCTTTTGGATCTTGAACAGGAACAAATGGATTTGGTCCAGCTTTTTTATGCAATGCATTCTCTACTTTTTCGATGCATTCCAGCAATCCGACACTATCTTTCAAAAGTTGCCCTGTATTTGTAACACTACCAACGCGCAAGGCATTTTTCCTGCGGATTTCAATTGGATCCAGTTGTAACGCTTCTGCCAGTGTATCCATCATCGATTCAACTGCGAAGGCGGATTGCATCACGCCAAATCCGCGGAAAGCTCCAGCTGGTGGATTGTTGGTATACATGGCATAACAATCAATGTTCACATGCGGTACTTCATAAGGACCAGAGGAATGTGTGGTGGCACGTGTCATTACTTTTTCCCCTAAGGATGCATATGCCCCTGTATCACCATGTAATTCTGTTTGGACTGCCACGAGCTGTCCATTATTCTTTGCACCCACTTTGATATTGATCTGAGTAGCATGACGTTTTGGATGAACGATCAAACTCTCCTGACGATCAAATAACAATTTAACGGATTTTTTGGTTTTCATCGTCAACATTGCAGCGTGGATTTGACCAGCTATATCTTCTTTACCACCAAATCCCCCACCGATGAGTTGACCAATGATCCTCACCTGATTTTCAGGTAGTCCAAGTACAGCTGCGACCTGTTCACGATCGGAATAAGGAATCTGTGAACCGACATAAATTTCCAATTTTCCTTCATCCGTCAACCTGGAAATGCTGCATTCAGGTTCAATAAAAGCATGGTCATTTGGATTGGTATGAAATGTGTGTTCAAGGATCACATCAGCGTCTTTGAAACCTTCAGATACCATTCCTTTCTGGACTTTGATGTGTTTCAGTAAATTTCCTGATTCGTGAATTTTTCTGGTATCAGGAAGATGTGCCTGGACAGCGGATGAAACAACTGTCAAAGCTTCATATTTGAATATAATCAGGTCCATTGCCTCAGAGGCGATTTCTCTGGTGTCAGCTGCGACTATGGCGATCGCATCTCCAACATACCGGATTGGGTCACCTATATCAACCAATACCGGCCAATCTTTGATAAATATCCCATGAGTTTTAGCGTTTTGGACATCTTTTGCAGTTAGAACTGCCTGGACACCAGGCAATGCCAATGCATTGGAGATATCCAATTCAGTCAATGTACCAGCCGGAACCATTGCCCGTTTCACTCTGGCGTGTAACATTCCTTCAAATTGGATATCATCACTATAGATTGCTTTCCCGGTTACTTTCGCGATTGCATCCGGTCGACG
>JACZIY010000606.1 GCA_014860845.1 Anaerolineaceae bacterium | reverse complement strand
AGCCAAGAATTTAAAACCAAAAATTTTTTTTCCTTGACCGCTGATTAAACAACCAGCGAGCCAAAATCAGTATAATTAGGTTGATTGATCAAGAGTCTTCATATTACGGACTATAGAAAATATGCTTTATATCGTTTCAACCCCGATTGGAAATTTAGGTGATATGTCTCTACGCGCCATTGAAACATTGCGTTCAGTGGACTACGTCGTCAGTGAAGATACGCGTAAGACTGGTGTTTTGTTGAAGCATTTTGATATCCACAAGCCACAAATATCCTTTCGTGAAGATAATGAAAAACGAACATTACCCAAATTGATGGGACTCTTAAATGCAGGAAATCAGATTGCATTGGTTTCGGACGCTGGAACTCCCTCCGTCAGTGATCCGGGATTTACCTTGGTGCGTGAAGCGCTGGCAGCAAATATTGAAATGACCGCGATTCCTGGTCCGACGGCGTTAATCACTGCACTTGTGCTTTCCGGTTTAGCGGTTCACAGTTTTACATTTCGCGGATTTCCGCCCCGCAAGGCAGGTCCACGGAAACGATGGCTGGCTATTGATGCACAATCGCCGCACACCCTCATTTTTTATGAAAGCCCCTATCGATTGAAAGCATTTTTACAGGATGCTCTGGAGGTCTACGGGGATCGTCCAGCTGCTATAGCCAATGACCTTACCAAAAAATTTGAAACCATGTATCGCGCTTCGCTGACAGAACTGATGGAACGATTTGAATCGGAATCCATTCTGGGTGAATATTGTGTCCTGATTGGTGGAAAAACGGAAACAATCTCCGATGAATAGGTCTTAATTCATCGCAAAAAACTTAAAGCGCGTGTTATGATCATAGAAATCTTCGCTCTCAACCTGTTTGAGTTTTGATACCACCAGGTAGGTTGCAGGGGTCATCAGCACTTCAATGCCGACTTTGAAGATGTAATTGGTGAGCACCAGACTACCCCAGATTACCCAGGGAAAAACACCTAACAATGTTGCAACGGTTACAAAAATCAAGGTGTCAAAGCCCTGTCCGATTAGAGTGGAGCTGATAGTTCTGATCCACAAAAAGCGACCCGCTGTTTTTACTTTTATTTTTGCCATGGTGACCGAGTTGCTAAATTCACCTACCAGATAAGCCAACAAACTGGCAATCACAATGCCACCGGTACTCATACCGCCCAGGATAACATCGTATGCGCTTTGACCAGCATATTCCTGCCAGGCTGCTTCTCCAGGTAATAATTTAACGATCGCCAGAATCAATGAACTGAATGCCAGGGCGGCAAATCCAGCCCAGATGACACGCCGTGATCGACGGAAACCATATACTTCTGTTAAAACATCTCCAAAAATGTAACTGATGGGGAAAAGGATGGTGCCTGCATCAAAAGCGAGGGGAACACCGAATAAATTGACACCCCAATCAACAATCTTGGCTGAAGAAGCGATATTGCTCAGGATCAACACAGTCACAAATAAGACCATGATCAGATCATAATAACGATACATTCTAATTTTTTCAGGTTCCTGGTTCAAGATAATTCCTTTAAAAATTCTTTTTCTTGTATTGCATTATAAACGCAAATAGTCGCCAATTCTACTTTCCTTTGAAGGAATTGAACAGGCAATGAAATGAAAAAGTTCAGTTGATCCCTTTGGTTATATAATAACAAGGATGAGATTATTGAAACTAAAGGCTATATGAATTACTTTTTTATTGACCCGCAATACATTCAGGAACCGCGAATTCTATTTCCATCTGATGTTTCACACCAGATTGTCAGGGTTTTGCGATTGAAAATAGATTCCACAGTCATGGTTTTGGATAATCATGGGCACCAATATGAAGTCAGATTGAGAGAATTGGATGCTCATCAATGCATTGGGGATATTGTGCATGCCCGGAAAATTGAGACCGAGCCAAGCACCAGAATCCATTTGATGGTAGCCATAACCCAACGCGAGAAATTTGAGTGGATTCTTCAGAAGTGCTGTGAAATTGGGGTCAAAAAAATCACACCCATCCTGAGTGAGCGATCGTTTCAGATTTCAGCAGCGGATTTTCAAAAGAAAAAGGAACGTTGGGAACGCATCTTGAAGGAAGCCGCTGAACAGAGCCGTAGGGGTATGATACCTATGTTAAATGTTCCAGTGCCAATTCAGTCAGCATTTCATGACCCTGCTCCTTTCCGATTAATTGCCTGGGAAAATGAACAAAACAGACGATTAAAAGACATTTTTACAAATCAGAATTCTGCTGATGTCACTCTTTTAATAGGACCAGAAGGGGGATATAGTGAGCAAGAAATTCAGTCTGCCCAATCTTTGGGTTGGATACCATTCAGTCTGGGGAAGCGAATTCTACGGATGGAGACTGCTGCCATGGTAGCATGTGCGTTAATAATGCATCAAAGTGGTGATATTTAGCTGAATGAATTGTTAATTAAGATCGTGGATCAATGCTCGTTTGGGCATTAAGTTTCTAATTCTTTCACCGACAGGTTTCCCTCGTCCCAGAATCCTGCCCGCATGATCGCGCATGATCAACAGGGTAGCACTTTGTCTGGCTGAATTCACCAGGTCCTCCCCGCGCATCCAGTTAAATAGTAGATCATCCTCCACTGAGTAAACATGAGCGCTTGCCAATCCACCAAAGCGGGTAACAAATTCATGCGAGAGCAGATATTCATTGTCTGATATTTCTGCCAGTGGTAAACCCAGTGATTGAACCGGTAAATCTGGAAAATTTTCCATAAACTTGCCTGGAAAACAATGCAGATAGTTTTTGTATTGCCAGATTTGCCAATCATATTTCTCTATCAGATTTTCCAAATGGATGCCGTATAAATTGTTTATTTGTTGGATTAAATCTGACTGTTGTTTTTCAGGATAAATAAACCAGTTAGCAGCTGATAAAGGTCTTGAGGGTGGATATTTGACCTTGCTTTCGATCTCATTTAATTTTGTCAATCGGGCTGCAAAAAATCCTGCTGTTCCAAACCTGAATGGCCAGATACGGGCTGCGTTTGCGACCTGGGGATTGAATGCAAATTGTTCGAATTTATCTAGAGCTGGGGAAGGTTTCTTGAGAACATTCTCAATCGGGTCAATCTGAATTTGTTGGTGAAATTGATTGAGTAATTCATCCAGCACCATTTCGTTTTCTTCCACCGTCAGTGTGCAGGTGGAATAAACGACCTGCCCTCCCATTTTTAATGCGCGCAAAGCGCTTTCCAGCAACTTGCTCTGGCGCGTGGCAAGGTTATTGATTTCTTTTTGAGTGATGGATTTGATGGCATGCGAATCGCTCTCGCGTAGCCCTTGCATGGAACAGGGAGCGTCCAATAAGATGGCATCGAAAGTTTCGGGAAACCAGTATCCAAAATATTCACCGGGGTAATTGGTAACACCCACATGACTGCTACCCCAATTCTGGAGGACGATGCGTAAGGCGGTCAGGCGTTCACGACTGGAATCATTGGCGATAATCAAAGCCTGATCCTGGGTACGGCTAACCAGATGGGTGGTTTTACCGCCCGGTGAAGCAGCCATATCCAGGATGAGGGGGTGTTCTTCAAGTTTGTTGAAGTCAAACAATTCTACGGGTAACATGGAGGCAGCATCCTGAATATAATAATGACCCAAACTGTGTTCGATTGTCTTACTGATGGACGATGGGGAATCGGTCACCCAGAATCCTGTTTCACAAAAAGGCACAGGTTTTAGCTGCCATTGGTAGTGTTGTGCCCACTGGTTAACCTCATCAGTCTGACCAACTTTTAGGGGATTCATCCGAAATGATGGGTATAAAGGTTGCTCCAGCTCAATCATCAATGCCTGAATTTCCTCTGAATGTAGCAATGGGAGGAAACGTTCAAGCATGGCTGCCTGAGGTTTCTGGGTGTTCTCCTGCTGTTTTTGTTTCCTTTTTGCCATTATGAAATGATTGTAACCGTTTTAATCATGACTGCTATTTTCTGATCCAGAAAAATAATTCATTTTCGACCTGGAACTCCTCAACTGACCAACTCAAGTCTTTCAAGGTGTTATAGACCAGTCTGCGATGTTGATCAGACTTGTCGTGTCGCATGGTCATGCTGGATGCCGGTAGCGAAACTAACAGGTGTTTGACCTTTAACGCCTGCCAGAAATTCCGATTACAACCGCGTTGGCGTTGATCAAAACGATGCGCTTCCTTGAAAAAGAAAGCAATATCTGCTTCGATTTGGGGTGGATGAATCAGAATATCCTGTTGAAAAGCCAAATATGACCTATTTAATAGACCAAAAAAAGTGTTAATAAAATCCACTCTGGCTTTGATAATATCAAACGCATAATACTGGCAGTTTTGATCAAGATTCATCCAGGGTAAACCGAAGGGATGGTATCCACAGGCAAGATCAAGGATGGATTGTGGTCTTCCAACCCTGTTAAAAATTTCCTGATAAAAAATATCCAGAAAGTGGATGCGTTCCTGTGTGGAAATATGGCTTTCAAGGACTTGTGTACATACGTTTTTTATTGCCTGGTCATCCTGCTCGAAGGCTTCTTTCAGATCCTGTGTTGCCTGATCATAGTCGCTGTCACCCAGATAAGTTGCAACGATGTTGTGGAGTTTCTTTCGCACAGCTTTTTGTAATTCCTGAAGCCGTTTATGATGAGGAGATTCCTGGATATAGAGTGACTCGATCAAATCCTGAGGAATATCGATTGTTCGATATTTCGGGGATTGCAGGACTTCCTGAGCATATTGGCTGATTTCGTCTTCGGAAAGCGATAAACGGTTCATTTTTTAATTAAAAATGCCTGTTCATTCGGAAAAGAAAATGTCGATACATCCCAGTTGGTGTTGTCTAATAAAGTCTGGAAATGCTCGCTGTAAAACTGGCGCATGCCTTTCTTTTTCCCAGACAATGAGACTGCAGGAAAGCTTACCAATAAATTTTGGCATGGCATATCTTGAAGGATCTTTGCACCAATGTTTTTATCAATTTGTTCCAGGCAGGGTATTGTTTTTAACACCAATCCGATTTGAGCTTTTTCCCGAGGAATTTGCTGTGTGAGATCGCAACAAAAAGCTTTTCCATTGATGTTAAAATGTTCAAAATAAGCATTTAAATATTCAATTTGATCCACGTAAATATCACAAACTGTTAATTGAACTGAGGCGGAAACTGGCATCCAGGCTAACGCTAAAGGATTGAGCCCACAGGCAACATCCAGAATGGATTCTATCGGGGATAGAAAAGAAAGTGTCTCCAGATAAAATTGGTCAAGAATCTGTAATCGTTCACGGGTGGAGGCATGATTTCCCAAGGTCTGGATCAAATATCTTCTTACTTCCGGGTTATGAATATCCTGTGGAAGACTTTTCATTTCTGAATGTAAACGCTCATAGTCGATACCCTGCGGTTGGTACGCTGATCCGACCTGATGGAGTTTGTTGCGTATAGCTTTTACAGTATCTTTCCAGGATCGGCCTTTTTTCAGTTCATTTCTGGCAATATTTTCAATCAAATCCGGGTGAATGAGGCGATATTTCGCGCCATCCTGGACCTGTTTGACCATTTTTTCAAGTTGTTCATCCATGGGTTATTTTTTGAATCCGTTCGGTTAATTGAGTCATAAAACGCAGATTATGAATCGTAGCCAGACGCAAGAACAGGCTATCATTCATCTTAAATAAGTGATGCAGATATCCTCGTGAGTAACGGCTGCAGGTCAGACAATCGCATCCTTCCGTAAGAGGACCAGGATGTTTGATATGCTCCTGGTCGTTGATGTAAAGATATTTCAGCCAATTGTCCGATAATCCTGTCTGAGGAGTATCCTGATTATTGGCGAATTGGTACAGGCGTCCGTGACGTGCATCCCGGGTAGGCATGGCGCAATCGAATATACCATAACCCAATTGATAACAAGCCAGGACATTATACGGGTGGCCAATACCCAGTGCATGCATGGGATATTGCTCCGGAACCAGATTGCGGGTGTGGGTTAAAATATCAGTGAGTAGGTTGCCTTCTCCATCCAGTGGCCAGCCACCGTACCCAAAGCCATCAAAACCAATCTTTAATAATTCATCCGCACAATGTTTACGCAAATCTTTGATACCTCCACCCTGGATGACACCAAATAAGAGAGGGCGGTCTTTGTCGTTCAGCTTCTTTTGAGAAACGAGTTTATCAAAAGTTTCCCGGCAGCGTATTGCCCAGGAAATGGTTCGATTAACACTGAGTTCCTGTTCCGCATCCGACGCATCCACATGGGTACAGTCATCCAGACAGATGACCACATCAGCGCCGTAGGCCAGCTGCAATTGAATGCTCTTTTCTGGTGTCAGTTGAAATTTACGGGCAGAACCTTCAGGCTGAAAATTGATTCCTTTGGGTGTCATATTGCCAAATTTTGGGTTTTGCCGGATCAGGGAATATGCCTGGAATCCACCAGAATCGGTGATGATAGGTCGTCGCCAGCCACTCATGGCGTGCAATCCACCCAGCGATTGAATGGTGCTGGTGCCAGGTTTTTGCATCAGGTGGAAGGCGTTCATTACGACTGCCTGGATTTTTACCTGTTCCAGATCGACACTATCCACAGATCTGACCATACCAAAGGTGGCATCCGGCATAAATACAGGAAATTCAAGATCTCCATTGGATAAGGAAAGCGAACGAACAAAAGGATAGAACATAATTAGATTATGCCTGAAGAGAGATCAAGCGGCAAGGGATTCATAATTTTTTCTCGAATCCTGGTAATTATTGGTTTTCATTTTTCCATGACCTGGACTTTTCACGAAGTTCTTCAAGCTGTTTCCAATGATTTTCAATCGACTTTTTCCCCAAAGATGTTAATTTTATGGTTGTGTTGGGACGTTTTTTAACAATTTTTTTATTAATCTCAATTAATTTAGCTTCTTCCAGTTTTAATAAATGACCCGAAAGATTACCTTGCGTTAAACCTGTCAGGCGTTGCAAAAATGTGAAATCAGCAGAAATACAGGATGATAACGCGGTCAATATTGCCAATCTGGCTGGTTCATGGATTATTTTATCCAATCCAACGATTTCTTCAAAAATTTCACTCATTCTTCACTTCCGGGTTGAGGAGGTAACATTTTTTGTAAAGTGTAATGATCCAGCAGACCACCGATGATCATCCCAAGACCAATCAGCAAGTACCCCCAAACCCCATAATTATCATTAAAAACCATTTTAAATGGGATCAAACCAATGGTAGGAAGAAAAGCTAGCAGAATTAATGTCAGCGAAAAAATAATGTACGTAGTTTGCTTTCGGGAGAAGAAAGGATATGCGAATAAAAATCCCCAGGCAATACTGGTAAAGCTCACAGGTCGGTTGAGCTGGGAATTAATCCAAATATCTAAATAATCCACCATAAAAAACACAAATAATATGAAAATGATCATCACAATAATCATGAAATTGCTGGTTGTTTTAACACGCCCTATTTCCTGTGAGTAATGACGATCAATCAAAATGGTTGCCAGAATGGTTAAAATAATCATCAGGGAGAGGAAGCCGATATCCTTGCCTGTTGCAGTGATTCCTAATTTTAAAAAGTTCCATGTGGCTAAAATCAAAAAATAAATACCAAAAGGTAATAACAGCAAACCTTTTAGATTTTCAAAATTTTTAGTTATCCATTTCATCTTGTGCAAGTCGTTCATTTTTACC
>JACZIY010000605.1 GCA_014860845.1 Anaerolineaceae bacterium | reverse complement strand
CGAGCACCTGGGCAAGGTTAGCTGTACCGAGTGGAGGGAAAAGTCGGGGAATATATTTTGGACCTGAGATTGATGATGAGGTCCTGGTCGTTTTTGAACAGGGAGATATTAATTCCCCTTATATTGTTGGCGCATTATGGAACAAAAAAGATACACCACCTGAAGGAACTGCCAAGGCAGTTGAGAATGGTGAAGTGAATCAGCGTGTCATTCGTTCTAAAAGCGGTCATATCATTGTTCTGGATGACAAGAGTGGTGAAGAAAAAATCACGATTCAAGATAAGACTTCTAAGAATAGTATTGTGATCGATTCTTCGGAGAAATCAATGACGATAAAAGCAGAAGGAGATTTGATTTTTGAAGCTGGAGGGAAGTTTACGGTAACGAGCAAAGGTGATGTTTCATTTGACTCGAAGGCAAAAATGTCAATCAAAAGTCAAAGTCAATTCAGTGTTGAAGCAACACAGAAAGCTTCCATTAAAGCAGGTCCAGGTGAATTATCTTTGCAACCATCTGGAAGTGTATTAAAAGGAACGCAGGTAGAGGTAAATGGAAGCGCAAAAACTGATGTAAAAACAAGTGGAATATTAACTGTTCAAGGTAGTTTGGTGAAGATCAACTAATTGATCCAGTGATGATTTTTTTGAGGAGAAAAGGATGAGTTTTCCAGCAGCAAGAGTAACAGATATAACAGCAACCGGAGATACGATAACCGGGCCTGGTGTTGCCACTGTCATGATTGGAGGATTACCGGCATCTGTCCTTGGTGATATGGTGAGTGGCGCAGCTTGTGTTGGATCAATCGTCATGGGAAGCGCGACAGTCTTAATTGGTGGACGTCCAGCAGCGCGTATGACAAGTCAGGTTGCTGGTTCCAATCCCATCACAGGTGTGCCTGTTTCAACGGTGGTAGCAAAAGGACAACCCAACGTTTTGATCGGTGGGTGAAAAATAGGTGAGAGAGAAAATGAAACAAGATTTAAGCAAAGCATATTTAGGAACCGGATTAGCATTTCCCATGCAAGTCAATTCACGTGGGGAAATAGCCCTGGTAAGTGGTGCTAAGGATATTGACCAGTCCATACGGATCATTTTAGGCACACGACCTGGTGAGCGTGTTATGCGACCAACTTTTGGTTGTAAAGCCCATGACCTGTTATTTGAAGTCAGGGATGCAACCACAGCCAGTCTATTGAAAAAGTATGTGTTTGATGCATTAAATTTTTGGGAACCTCGAATTCAGGTGCTTAGGGTAGATGTTTTGATTGATGACGATATGGATGGTGCTTTACAGGTAGAGATTCAATACGAAATTAAATCCACCCATGATATTCGTAGCATCGTTTATCCATTCTTCCTGGCAAATGAAGAAAATTGGTAGAAATAAAGATAAAGAGATGATTTAGGAGAAACTATGCATTTACCAACACCGAATTTAGATGATTTAAAGTTTCAAAAAGACCTGGTGGATGAAGCAAGGAAAAGAATTATTCAATATTGCCCGGAATGGACTGATTACAACTTGAGCGATCCAGGTATTACTTTGATTGAATTATTTGCCTGGATGACAGAGTTAATGGTTTATCGACTGAACCGAGTTCCGGATAAAAATTACATAAAATTCCTGGAGTTATTAGGCTTACGAATAAAACCTGCCAGTAGTGCACGAACCGATTTGACGTTCTGGTTATCGGTATCATTACCCATCAGCGAGGAAAATCAACAGTCTGTTTTAATCCCGAGAGGTTTTCAGGTCCGCTCTGATTTCTCGTCAAATGAAGAAGTGGTTTTTTCAACGGATCGGAAACTTGAAATTTTTCCGCCGAAATTATTCCAGGTACGCAAGTCATCTGAAGTGAATAAAAATTATTTTCCCAGACTTGGAATTGAAACATTTTATCCATTCGATCGTTATCATCCCAAAGAAGGTGACACTTTTTACCTGGGTTTTGATCAGATAAATGATCTTACTGGCCATATTTTAAAATTGAATTTTACCTGTGAACCTACCGAGGCGGTGGGTATTCGTAGAGAGGATCCACCCTGGGTTTGGGAATGCTCGCTGGGAGCAGGACAGTGGCAGGAAGTACCATTGAGTAAATTCCAGGGTGAAAAAGATACTACAGGGGGATTGAATAATCCGACTGGCAGTCTGGTACTTTACCTCCCATTGGAACTCAAACAAGATAATGTAAATGGGCAGGAAGGTTTCTGGGTGCGCTGCAGGATAGAACAACGCAATCCTGGACAGGGCATGTATACTGAATCTCCACGCGTTTTGAAGGTCGAAGCTTATTCTATTGGTGCAGCCGTACCTGCTACCCATGCAATTACTGTTGAAAAGGCATTTCTGGGAAATAGTTCTGGTGAGCCAGGTCAGGAATTCCAATTAGAATTTTTTCCAGTACTAGCGCTTCAGAAAGATGAGACTGTGTTGGTCGAAGAGTTTCGTATTGGCGAATTGGTTCTGGTGCCATGGAAATATGTGGTGGATTTCTCAGTTTCCTCCCGTTATGATCGGCATTTCACACTAGATGAAGCTTCAGGGGTAGTCACTTTTGGTCCTTCCGTTCGACAACCAGATGGTGCGATTGTTCAATACGGACGTATCCCGGAAAATGGACGAAACATTTATTTCAGCAGTTATCGCTATGGCGGTGGGGCTATCGGAAATTTACCGGTGAATAATCTGCAATCTTTGACTTCTTCGATTGCATATGTTTCCCGCGTGACGAATATGGTACGTGCGACAGGTGGAAGAGACCAGGAGAATTTGGACGAAGTAAAACTTAGAGCCCAACGCGAATTACAGGCACAAAAAAGAGCTGTCACTGCACAGGATTATGA
>JACZIY010000078.1 GCA_014860845.1 Anaerolineaceae bacterium | reverse complement strand
CGCGCAAAGTGGCGATTCCCCGGTCAAGAATTATAAGGGGGTGGGCTATGTCGATTACCCGATGAAAAAAGCCATGAAACTGCGCGCCAAACGCTTGAATGAATTTGGAAAGAAGCAATATGGCTGCTTTTCCTGCCCGCTCAAGTGCGGGTATGTGCTGGCTTATGATAAGTTGCCCTACAAAAACAAGGAGACGCATCGCCCCGAGTATGAAACCTCCTGTTCGTTTGGGGCATTGATTTTGAATGATGAAATCGATCTGCTTTTACAGGTGAATGAATATCTCAACCGGGTGGGGATGGACAGTATCGCTGCCGGTACCACAGTAGCTTATGTGCTCGAGGGTGTGGAGGAAGGTTTCTTTAAGCAGGAAGATTTCATCTGTCAGAACTACCCGAAAGGATTTCTGCCAGTCTGGGGGGATCCCACCTACATCCTGCCGCTGCTCAAGCTGATGGTCACCCGCGAGGGCATTGGGGCGAAGCTAGCAGATGGTGTACAGCAAGCTAGCCAACACTTCCCAGGCACAGAAGCCTTCGCTATCCACACCAACGGAGCAGAGATGGGCATGCACGACCTGCGCCTGACCAAAAGCTGGGGCATGTCTTTTGTGGCGGATCCGACACCTGGGCGTCATACAGCGTCCAATTATGACATGGGTCAATTAGGCATGCCGGATTTCTTCCCGGATTTGAAACCATTGATTGAGATTACCAAAGATCCTTACCAACAGGGAAAATACTCGGCTATACCCATCAAGATGCATCAGGTGATGGAGAGTTTGGGGCTGTGCATGTTCGTGTTTTTCTTCAGCGATTACCGGCTGCTGGAAATGCTGGCAGCGGTTACTGGCTGGCAGATGGATTTCAATGAGATTCTGGAGATCGGGGGCAGAATTCAGACCACGCGCCAGATGTTCAATGCCCGGGAAGGTGCCATCCGACACGAAATGACCCAACGCGCTCAGGGCAGTCCTCCTCAGCAGAAAGGACCGATTGCTGGACACGCCATTGATGTCGAGGTTATGGTGCAGGGATACTATACGGGAATGGGTTTTAAACAGGATGGAATTCCATCAGAAGAATCTCTGCGATCCTATGGACTGAATGAAATGATTCTGGATTTGAAAATCAGTACAGGTGCACCAGTTCCACTGGTTAATGAACAACTTAATCCCACCTCTCTGCAGTCAGCCGATCAATTCAGAGCCTAATTATTAAAATATAATTATCCAAATTTCACCCTCATCAATACTGAAATCACTGGTGATCGATGAGGGTGAAGGTGGTTAATTTTCTTTTCGAAAATATATAGCCAATAGAATAGACAAAGCCAATTGTATTGGGCCCCAGGCAATGAAGGCAGCCATGGTTATCGCTGTTTCAGTGGCAAATCCAAGTACGCCCATAAACGAAAAAAGAGCATAAGCGAAAAACATCCATCGAATCGAGGTGTTTAATCGTGTCCCTTTAAACAGGAATGCGACTGAAAATGCCGCCAGCGAGGAAAAGAATCCCCATCCCAACATCTCCAACGCGAACATGACGGATCCGGATGAATAAGGCAGAAAGCGAGCCAAATCCTGACTGGCAGCACCGGGTACACTCTGTTGAATAATGGTCAGTTGAACAAAACGATTGATACTGACCATCGCAGCAAACAATATGATAAAAGTAAGTCCCAGTGAACCTAAAATTTTATTATCCCAATCCTTCACATAATATATAGCACTAAAAACCACAATTAGACCGGGAGCAGTGAGAAATGTTACAATTCCTCCGATCAACTGAACGATTTCACTGGGTGGAAAAACGAAACCTTCCGTAGCAAAAAAAATACTGATTAACAATAAATATACAACGCCGAGAATTGAAACAAAAACAGAAGACCAGAATCCTAATTTACTAGCTAATTTGTTTTTCACTGGTTATAACTCCTAATGATCACGGGTGTTTTTTGACAATCTAAGCAACTTGTGGATTTTGATGGACTCTAAAAATAAGATAAAAAAACTAATTGGATTATGGGGAATTTTCATTTTTTATACAAGTAATTTAT
>JACZIY010000604.1 GCA_014860845.1 Anaerolineaceae bacterium | reverse complement strand
GCGGCAGCAAGCTCAAGTGCAAGCGGAAGCCCATCCAGACGGCGGCAGATTTCAGCAATGGAGGAAGAGTTGTTTTTTGTCAAAACAAAATCGGGAATCGCTGTTTGTGCCCGCTCAACGAACAGGATGACTGATTCGTTTTCGAGTAATTTTTCCCATGCTGATTCATCGTTGGCTTGCGGTAGATCCAGCGGTGGGACGGGGAATTGGTGCTCGCTCAGCAAGTTGAGTGCAATGCGACTGCTGGTGAGAATTTTTAACTGTGGGGCGGTAGATAAGAGATCAGCAACAATGGGTGCGGCAGAAACGAGTTGTTCAAAGTTATCCAATACTAACAACAAAAGTTTGTCCCGCAGATAATCTTTTACGTTCTCAAGCAGCGGACGGCCACCTTCACGAACTTCAAGCTGTTGGGCAACACGCGAGATGAATTGATCTGAATTCGTATCGTCGGAAAGTGAGACGAAGTACACGCCGTCAAGGAATTGGTCTATCAATTCCTGCGCCACTTGCAAACTCAGACGCGTTTTGCCTGTGCCGCCAGGTCCCGTGAGGGTGACCATACGTGTGTCTTCGTTGAGTAATAATTCTTTGATCGCTTTGGTCTGTTTTGTACGCCCTATGAACGGTGTGGGTTGAATGGGCAGATTATTTTTTCGTTGCTTTGTTTTTGATGTGTTTTGCGGTTCGTCATTGCTTTGACCTTCATCATAAAGCAATTCCACATTCGTGGGCATGAGCAGTTTGAATGTTGCAGTGAAGCGCTTGAGATTGGCTGCTGCATAGATGAGTCCGGCAAGTCTCTGTTCATCGGGTTGGCCAGCTTTGTGACAATATGCCAACCCAGCTGCGACGCCTGCCAGCCAATATTGTCCCCACAGATCATCATGCAGACTTGGATGATTCGCATCGACCCACTCCGAAAATGCGCAGCGAGCAGATCTGATCACAGCACTCACTCCCGACATCTCGATCGGCACCTTCTGTGGGTCCAGTATATCTGTCACTGCCAGCAAAGTGAGAAAGTTGACGCACTTCGTAAAAGAGACTTGCGACATGGTGTGCATCAGATAAGACATCTCCAAATAACGCTGGTCGTATAACAACGGCATGTTCTCTTTGAACAGAGCGAAGTCAATCAGATAATAGCCAGCCAGCGATTCTTTGTCCTCTGCAAATTTCACCAAAATATTGTTGGTGTTCAAGTCACCGTGGATAAAGCCTGTTGCAATATCAATCTTACGTACCTTTCCCCATGCTTCAGCCTTACGAGCATAAAGTAATGGATTTGGGAAAACATGTCCGTTGATGAGCAAGCCAGCTATATCTGGATTCACCCCGTGTGTTTCCTGCAAGAAACGTTCTATATTGCCGCCAGCATCCAGTCGAAAACCAAGCCAGGTATGTAAAACCTTTTGTGGATGAATAGCCTGTTCAAAAGTTTCGTTAGCGTTCCATTCATCTAGTAGAACTTTGTTTGTTTGGGCAAACAATACTTTGAGCTGGTTTTGTCGTTCATATTTGGAAAGAGGTAAATATTTGAGCAGGGATTGTCCTGCGATGCGATAAAAAATCGCAATTGAGCCTTCGTGTTCGACGCGGTTGTAAACTAATTCGGCAATATGTTCGCGGGCAAACTCTGGTGTGGACTTGCTTATTACCGTGTTATGTCGGGTGATCTCATCCGATTTGGCGTTTTTACCTTTGCGATCTAGTTTGAGGATGCAATGTTCAATGCGTTTGGTGTCATTTGATGAAACACTTACAAGATAAACGAAAGCCCCCGACCAGCCTCCTACTAATAATTGAAGCGGGGAGACGGTTATCTTGTAAGTCTCCTGTGCTAGCTGAATGATGTACTGATAATCATCTGGAAGGGATTGAAAATCGGTGGTCAGTACGGGCATTGGGTTGACCACTTATTACATGGCCCGGATTTCACTGGTATGATCGAAACTCAAAAGAAACATAGTACTTCCTATGGTGTGTAAGAGAACTTGATCATCATCTTTATCCCCAATGTGCTTCGTGTATTCTTGCTTCCCTGGTGGAGGTTTCAGGAGCAATGGATTACCTTCTTTCCCATCAAAGATTGTAATTGAGTTTGACAATGTTCTACTTGGTAATCAATGATAAAACGATTTAAATGTCGTAATATATATGATATCCATATTCCAAATCGATTTAATTTTGCCAATTTTTCACCTCACAAGGACGAGGATTGGGGCTAACCATACTTCTTAATATTAACATCATTTTCTATAATTCATATTTTTTTTATAAGCTTTATCACAAATTAAGCTTTTAGAAATGATATTTTCTGCCTGAATATAATGGATATTACAGTTTGAGACTTGTTATTAGGCATTTTATTGAATCAATCCTTTCGGATCTGATATGTGAATTCGACCAGTGAGGTTAATAGTTTTCTGATAAGTTTTATCGCAAATTCATCAATCAAATTGCCATGGTCATCAAAGGTATTCTCACTTTTTAAGCTGATCAGTACTTCTGGTTTGTTAATCACATACATGTTAAGGTGATTCAAAACCTGGCGCAGATGATATTGTGACCTTGCTGTTCCACCCCGTTCACCAACACCGATTATCGCGACTGGTTTTTTAATCAGTGGATTGGGTTGTTTGTTATAGGATCGTGATGCCCAGTCGATGGCATTTTTCAACACACCGGTGATGGAACTGTTATACTCCGGACTGGCAATCAGCAGCGCATCAGCCTTTTGGATAGCGTTACGAAATGCTTCAACTGCGACTGGCAGACCTTCGGCTTCCACATCTTCATTAAAAAGTGGGATATCGATCAGATCGAATATTTCAAAAGTAGTGTTCTCAGGTAATAAACCCTGGGCAATTTTTATTAGTTTACGATTATAAGAGTCTTTGCGTAAGCTTCCTGCAAATTCTAAAATATGAATATTTTTTTCCATTATTCTCCACTCCTTACAAATAGATAAATTAATTTACCGATAAAAAAATTGGTTAATTATTGTTTTCCTAATTTCCGTAATAAATCACACAGCAATTGTTTTTCTTCCGTATTGAGAACTGAAAATTGTTGCTCAATAGCACGCACGTGCTTGGGAAAAATATCTTTGATCAGATTCATGCCACCATCGGTGAGATGAACAATAATCTTGCGACGATCATCCTTTGCCCTTTCGCGATGAACGAGTTGCCTTTTTTCCAGGTTATCGATCACCGTGGTCATATTGGAATTGCTTTTTAATATCTTTTCGCCCAGGATGTTTTGAGCCTGAGGGCCTAAATGATAGAGGGCTTCCAATACGCCGAACTGGCTGATGGTTAATTCTTGCATGGAACTGGCCATCGATAAACGGGCATTGATGGTATCCGTAGCCCGGGTTAGTTTAATATATGTGTCGAGGGCCAGTTCTTCTTCTGACGTACCCTGATAATGTGTAGGCATATAAACCTCCTGATCAAATTATTTCATATCGAAATAATACCGATTTAATCATCAAATGTCAAATCAGTGTAGAGGCTTCTAAAGAGAATGTATAACCTGTTGGTTAACCGCCAATTTGGCTCATGGTGCGATTAGTGGCTATTTCACCTTCTGCCAATCCATGACCCCATGGTTTCCACCAGATTCCATCCAGGATCATGGCACGTAAATCCTCGATGCTAGCACCAGCGCGTAAAGGTGTCAGCAAGTCAACCTCTTTTTCCTTGAGCAAACATAAACGTAATTTACCATCAGAAGTTAAACGCGCACGCGTGCAACCTGCACAGAAGGGATTGGTGACCGAGGAAATGAAACCCAATGTGCCTTTTGCACCTGGCAGGCGGTATAATCGCGCTTCACCATCCAGAATCCCATGGTTCAATAATTCTGGTTTATCCAGTTTTGAGCTGACCATTTCAAGAATTTCTGCATCGCTCACCACCAGATTGGTTTGGAAATCAGTTTGCCCGGCAAATGGCATCATCTCAATAAAACGTACTTGCCAGTTATGCTCATAAGTGAGATTTGCCAT
>JACZIY010000077.1 GCA_014860845.1 Anaerolineaceae bacterium | reverse complement strand
CTTTACCGGTTGCAGGGGCAAACCACCATAGGTGGCTACTTTCCCAGTCTCCGTCATTCTCGCTGCCAGGTAACCTGCCAGAAAAGCTGCTTCATCAATCTGATAGACCTGGTTCACTAAATTTGGTAGGTCAGTTTCCACTTCAATATCGATAAGGCTGAAAAAAATATCCGGGTTATCGTGAGCGAAAGCGACGGTTATATCTCCCAGCATATATCCAGCAGAAACAATCAAGTCACAGCGTCTTTCAACAAAAGTTGTTAAATGCCTCTCAAAATCTCCATCTTCAAAAGATTGTAAGACTTCTACCTTGATACCCAGTGTTTTTTCTGCATTCATGATACCTTTGTGTACGGTTTGTTGAAAAGTACTCTCGAAGACACTCCCCATATCGGTTAATTGGCAAACATTAAATTCTTGTTCGCGCATGAGGATTGCTGTTTCAGTCTTTTTTGTAGACTCTGCCCTGGCAGCATTCATCACTTCCATTGCTGATAAGGTTAATTGACTGCTCTGAAGATTATCGCTGCTCGTTGGCTTTTGTGTTGGTTGAGTTAATTCTGTAATTTGATTTTCCCCAGCAAGACCATACCAGGACGTTGCCATACCAATAAAAATGACAACGAATGCGATAGCAATCAAAATCAATCCAAAAAATAAAATTCTAGGTTTCTTTTTGGGTTTATCAGCTGCTCCTGACTTTACTGGAGTTTCAATCACAGTTGCAGGGATCAATTCAGAAGAAACAGGCTCATTTGAATGATCAAAGACAGTAACATCCTGATCTCTTTGAAAGTTGGAGTGATCTGTCAGGGTAACTTCTTCCTCGATATTATTAGAGGAAATGTCAACCATCGTTACATCTTCTTTATGAAGTTGTCCAGTTGGAACAGTAAGTTTTGATTGTTCTTCTTTATCTTTTAATTCTGCAGGAATTGAGGCAGTAGGCCATTTAATTTCTTCAGTTTCCATCTGGTGTTGGAATTTGCGTAGTGCTTTAACCAAATCATCTACCGTTTGAAAGCGGTTATTTCTATCTTTTTCTAAAGTTTTTTTTATGATTTGAGTTAATTCTTCGGGTAAATCATCTCTAATTGTTCTGATATCAGGAATGGGATCATTTAAATGCATCAACATAATCGTCATCGCTGAATCAGCCTCAAATGGAGGTTTACCGCTTAACATTTCAAACAAGGTGATACCCAAAGAATAGATATCAGAGCGTTGATCTGCGGGTTCAGACCGGATGATCTCCGGAGCCATATAATTTGCTGTCCCGATCACTGCTCCTGTTAATGTATGTGCAGAGCTGCCAACAATTTTTACAATGCCAAAATCCATCAGAACGGCTTGATTATTAATGTCCAGCATGATATTGGCAGGTTTCACATCTCGGTGAACCATTCCTCTCTTGTGAGCATAATTTAATCCATCACACACATTTGTGGTAATCTGAATTGCATCTTCAATTGACAATTTTCTCTGGTTTTTGTTCAATCGTTGCAAACGTGCCTGAAGTGTTTCTCCTGGCACATATTCCATCACCATGTAATTTACATCCTCATCCGTATTAAAATCAAAAACCTGAACAATATTCGGATGGCGAAGCGAAGCAATAGCCGCAGCTTCCTCCTCAAATCTTCGCATGAAAGATGGGTCAGAACTTAGATGAGGATGGACCATCTTAATGGCAACAACCCTTCTGAGGTTCGGGTCGGTTGCCTTATAAACCGCTGACATCCCACCTTGCCCTAAAAGTTCTTCTATTTTATATCGCCCACTTAATGTTTGACCAATCCATCTCGGCTGTTTCATTTTGTTTGTTCCTTTCAATTAAAAAGGACCCATCATAGAGATTATTTATTATATTGGGGAAGATGGGATGATTGACTGATACTATACAGTATACAAATTAATTTTAATCAATTCAATTATGAAACTTTTACAATAATTGTCATATTAATTTTGATTTGCGTAACTCTTTTTTTTTATAGGTGTTTTTGCAAAGTAGACAATCACCTGATGAGTTGTCTTTACTTTGCTTATTCGTGCTGGTATCTTTCAGCACCCAGGACAACCCGTTTTTTATATCACCTGTCAAAAACTTATGTTTACTGAACAGGTTAATTCAATGCTCCTGTTATTCAATCCAGGTGATTGACGCTCATTATCGGAGGTAATTCGTATGTCAGAACAAAAACCAGTAGCTATCGTGGGGATCGGAGCCATCATGCCAGATGCTCCTAATGCAAAACTCTTTTGGGAAAATATCCTCAAAGGGCATTATTCCGTCAAAGATGTTCCTTCAGATCGTTGGGATACCAATCTTTATTACCATAATGATCCCAAGGTGCCGGATAAAACCTACAGCAAAATTGGATCCTGGGTAACAAATTTTGATCTTAATCCAATGAAGTTGCGTATTCCCATTCCACCTACCGTTTTAGCACAAATGGATTTCACACAACAATGGGGGATCGCAGCCAGCCACCAGGCGCTCAGTGATTATGGCTACCCGGAGCGGAATGTTGACCCGGATCGAATGGCTGTGGTGATTGGAAATTCAAACGCTGGGGAACGTCATTATCGTTCTACGATGCGAATTCTCCTGCCTGAATATGTTCAGGCATTGGAGCAATCTGATACTTTTAGAAACCTACCTGCTGCAGTTCAACAGCAGTTGATAGATAGTTTTCAGAATAATATTCGCCAACAGATTCCAGATATCACGGAAGACACCATGTCCGGTGAATTATCCAACATCATTGCCGGTAGGATTGCGAATGTGTTCAATTTCAGTGGACCCAATTTCGTCACAGATGCCGCCTGTGCATCTTCATTGGCTGCTCTTCAAGCTGCCGTTCAGGGGCTGAATGATTATCAATTTGACACTGTTTTGGTAGGTGGTGTGGATCGAAATATGGGTCCGGAATCCTTTGTCAAATTCTCAAAAATTGGTGCGCTCAGCGCAGATGGATCCCGCCCTTATGCGGATGGTGCCAA
>JACZIY010000603.1 GCA_014860845.1 Anaerolineaceae bacterium | reverse complement strand
GAATATGGATGCAGAGGAAGGGGAAAGTCTGGAAACATCCTTAATGAATTGTCCTGAAAAATCTACAGTGGAAAAACATCCAATGGTGACCTACGCAAAGATGTCAGGCGGAAAGACAATACCATTATTAAAAAGTATGATCACATCTGTTTGTGAAAGAAATTGTAAGTATTGTTCTTTCAGATCAGGGAGGGATTTTCATCGGGCAACTTTCACACCGGACGAAATGGCAGATACCTTTCTTGATTTGTATCAAAAGAATATTGCTAAAGGATTATTTCTCAGTTCAGGTGTTGCTGGGGGAGGTGTGCGGGTTCAGGATAAAATCATCGATACCGCTGAAATATTAAGAACCAAAAAGAAATTTGACGGGTATTTACATATGAAAATTATGCCTGGCGCAGAATATGATCAGATTAAACATTTAATGAAATGGGCAGATCGTGTATCCATCAATCTGGAAGCACCTAACCCTGAACGACTGGATATTCTGGCACCGCTTAAAAATTTTGGAGAAGAATTATTTTCAAGGCTTAAATGGGTGGAATCCATTAGAAAAAATCAGGATCCCAATAAAAATTGGAAACAAAAATGGCCGTCATTGACCACACAAATGGTTATTGGTCCAGCTGGAGAGAATGACGTTGAAATTCTAAAAACAAGTGATTACTTAATACAGAATTTTAAACTTGCAAGAATTTATTATATGACTTTTACACCAGTAATGAATACTCCTTTTGAGAATTTACCAGCTGAAAATCCAGTAAGGGGACATCGACTTTACCAGGCATCCTTTCTTTTACGTGATTATGGTTTTACATTTGAGGATTTTTCTTTCAATCATCAAGGACATTTGGATTTAAATTGTGATCCAAAAAAGTACTGGGCTGAAAATAATCTCAAAGGTAACCCAGTGGAGATTAATCGAGCATCCAGAGAAGAACTATTGAGAATACCTGGAATTGGTCCAAAACGGGTTGAGATGATTTCCAAGTATCGTAAACAAAAGAAAATTCAATCCGAAGGTGATTTAAAAATGTTAGGGATTTCTATAGAATCGGTAGCTCAATATATACTTATGAATGGCAAAACCCCGATTCATCAATTGAAGTTTGCATTTTAAAAGCTCAACATAAAAACAAATTGCTGATTTTTATAGCTAGAATTCAATTGGATTTTTACTTACTCATCTCTATAATAAGAGGTAAGGAAATATGGTAGATATGAGGTGAGGAAAAATGGCAAAAAAAGATAAGAATAAGAAATCGAAAAATGACTTGGTGAAGGAAAATGAACCTGAAGAAATTATCAACAACGAAAAAAAACCTAAATTAGCAACAAAGTTTTATGAAAAAGAATTAGGAAAACTTCAGATTGAACTAGTTAAATTGCAAGAATGGGTTAAAGATCAAGGATTAAAAGTAGTCATCATATTTGAAGGGAGAGATGCAGCTGGAAAGGGTGGAGTAATAAAGAGAATCACAGAAAGCCTCAATCCTAGAAATGTGCGTGTAGTTGCGTTGCCTGCTCCAACGGAACGTGAAAAGACACAATGGTATTTTCAAAGATATGTTACCCATTTACCAGCAGCGGGAGAGATGGTGTTATTTGACCGGTCCTGGTATAACAGAGCTGGTGTTGAGAAAGTGATGGGGTTTTGCACTGAAGTAGAATATCAAGAATTCTTAAGATCTGTTCCCGAATTTGAACGAATGTTGGTGCGTTCAGGAATTATTCTCATAAAATATTGGTTTTCCGTTAGTGATGAAGAACAGGAGAAGAGATTCGAAGATCGCATCAAAGATCCAACCAAACGCTGGAAATTGAGTCCGATGGATTTACAATCCAGATCGAAATGGGAGGAATACTCCAAAGCAAAAGATCAGATGTTTGCACACACAGATATCAAACAGGTTCCGTGGTATGTGGTTAATGCCGATGATAAGAAACGAGCGCGATTAAATTGTATTCATCATCTCCTGAGTATGATCCCTTATCGAGATCTTACTCCAGAACCAATAGATTTACCACCCAGGCAAAAGGAAGAAGGCTATGTTAGACCTCCCATAACCGATCAGTCTTTTGTGCCGGAAGTTTATTAGAAATACCAGGTCAACCGATAAGCCGCATTCTGTCTTTTCATTGGGTATCCTCTTCGGACGGCAATTCAAAGGATGATCATCTCTCTCGGTGTATTGTTACCAATTCACTCTTGCAGCCTACCCGGAACTTATAAGGAGACGAGCAGCCTCCTGCCAAATGGCTATGTTCCTGCTTGGCCTTGCTCCAGATGAGGGTTGCCTGGCCGTTGTATTACTACAAACGCCGGTGGTCTCTTACACCACCATTTCACCATCGCCTAAAAGGCAGTTTGTTTCTGTGGCCCGTTCTAGCAGGTTACCTAAAAAGGCATTCCCGCTCCGGGTATTACCCGGCATCTCGCTCTTTGGAGTGCGGACTTTCCTCGACACAAAAAGTGTCGCGATCATCTGGTCGACCTGGTAAATTCATCATAATCGTTCTTGTATAGATCGTCAATGGGTTTCTTGGTGACAATTTCTCCCCACCAAAATTCATAAGAATCTAGCAATTGTGAATAAAATTCTTTTTCCAAAACCGGGTTGGGGTAAAATATCTTTATAAGTCTATTTTCGAGAGGATAAAAATGCGAAAACCTATTGTAGCTGGAAACTGGAAGATGCATAAAACTGTCGCTGAAGCTGAAGCGTTAGTTAAATTATTGCAAAATGATATCGAAAAAATCTCATCTGTTGAGAGTGTTTTTTGTGTTCCTTTTACATCATTAAGTAAAGTTTCATCCATGTTGAAAAATAGTTCTATTGGGGTTGGTGTTCAAAATATTCATTGGGAGAAGCAAGGTGCTTTCACTGGTGAAATATCCCCATTAATGGTTAAGGAATTTGCCAAATATGCGATTATTGGTCATTCTGAACGGAGATCCTTCTTTGGGGAGACTGATGTTACCGTTAATATAAGGGTAATCGCTGCTTTAACGAACGATATTATTCCGATTATGTGTGTGGGTGAAACCCTATACGAAAACCAAAAAGGAATGACTTTGGAGGTAATCACCCGCCAGATGGAAATCGGACTTCAAAATATTGGTCCTGAACTTGCTGAGAAAATTGTCATTGCGTATGAACCTGTGTGGGCGATTGGCACTGGTCTGGCATGTGATCCTGTGACAGCCAATGACATCATTTTCCAGGCGATTCGTACACCTCTGAAAAATATTTTTGGAGAAAGAGTGGCTCAATCAATTCGTGTTCAATATGGTGGCTCTGTAAATGGTAGCAATGCATTTGATTACTTCTCTCAACCTGAAATTGATGGTGCCTTGGTCGGTGGTGCTTCCTTAAAACCTGATTTTATTGAAATCGTTAAAGCGGCCGCAAAGTGAGAACTTTTGAAATTTGATGGTTTTATTTTCTTTACAGTAAGCATTCTGGTTTTGATTTTTGCCCAACGCTTATTGCAAAGGGAAATACAGATCATTTTATTATTACTCACACGAAAACCCAACCTGGCAATTGGAATTTTTTCAATATTATTATTACCAGGTGTTTTTATTCATGAAATCAGCCATTTATTTATGGCAATCATATTGCGTGTACCAGTGAAAAAGATATCGCTTCTTCCAGAGGTCACAAAACAGGGGAAAATAAGATTAGGATTTGTTCAAACAGCCAAAAGTGATGTTGTACGAGATTCTTTAATTGGGCTTGCTCCATTTATTATTGGTTTGTTTATTGTGGCTTATATCGGCACACAGAAATTGGGATTTACAACTCTCGTTGGTACCACTTTTGAAGCCAATTTAAGTACCTTCCTGATTGCCCTAAAAAATTTACCCAACATGACCGATTTTGGTCTGTGGTTTTATTTCGCTTTTGCGATAAGCACAACCATGGTTCCATCGGAGGCAGATCGTCAATCCTGGAAAATCATAATACTCGTTATTTTCATCATCCTGGCTGTGGTTTTCATTTCTGGCTTGGGAGGTTGGATGGTAGATCGTATTTATCCTGTGATCAATAAATGGTTATTTTCCATATCCTTTGTACTGGTGGTATCCGTATTGGTTCATTTATTGATTTTCATACCTGCCTGGATATTACGCCAGGTAATTTTCAAAATGGCCGGGCTGAGATTTGCGTAAATCTTATTATCCAGTCCCGAATTGGCGATCTCCAGCATCGCCAAGACCAGGCACAATATAACCTACTTCGTTAAGATGATCATCTAATGCTGCCAGATAAATGGGTACATCCGGATGGTGTTTTTGTAGATGCGCAACTCCTTCGGGAGCTCCGATTAAGCCTACAAATTTTATTCGATTTACCCCCCAACGTTTGAGAACATCGACTGTAGCAACAGCCGATCCACCCGTAGCCAACATCGGATCCAATACGAGACATACACTAACAGTAGGTTCTGTTGGAAGTTTATTGTAATATTCAACTGGTTTCAATGTTTTTTCATCTCGGTAAATACCAATATGCCAAACTTCCGCAGATGGCATGAGTTCCCAGATACCTTCTACCATCCCAAGACCTGCCCTCAGGATTGGCACCAGACCAATTTTTTCTAACAACTCAAATCCAGGTGCAATTTCGAGAGGTGTTTGTACTTCAATGGGATCAATTTTTAAATCAGCTGTAGCTTCATAAGCTAACAGTCCTGCCATTTCCCGTACCAACTCTCTGAATTTCTTTGGTTCGGTCTTTACATCACGTAATTTCGAAAGTTTATGGGCTAATAAAGGATGTTTTGAAATCATCAAACTGGTCATTTAGTTAACTCCTGATGAAATAATCGACGTCATTATAGCATGTGATGATTAATAAAGGAATTAATTATTCGGCTGAAAAATATTTTTGGGTAAACAATTTATAGGATTCTCCAACCTGGGTCAGGGTCATTTTCTCCAGATCTACCAGATTGGCTGAAGGAAAATTGGGATCGCTCAAACTAAACCACGCAAATTTTTGAACCAATCGATAATCATCTTCTGGAAATCCGATTTCCTCATCCTGATAGGTTAACATCCATTCGCTGGTGTGATTCAAATAATTTGAGATGAATTCCTGAGAGTAGCCAAATTCCTCAGGAAGTAGTATTCCGTACTCAGTGACTACGAGGGGGGTATCTTGATAATTATTTTCTTTCATCCATTTCCTAATATTGATCAGATTTTGCTGAAAAATGGAAACATCACCATGCTGCTCGATTTCATAAAGTTCACCGTTTTCTAAGGATAAACCGACGGGTAAACCTGCACCCCAGGAATCTTTTTCTTCTCTCAAAACATATGCGTGAATATTCCACCAATCAACGGGTAATTTTTCGTTGTACAGTTGTTCGTAACTCTCCAGGACTTTATTGAGATAAGCTAGTCTGGCTGGAGTAGGTTGACTCACTCCAGCGATTGCTATTTTGGCATTCCTGTCTTTGGATTTTATCAATGTATATAGCTCGTGATAAATTTGAGCATACTTTTCTGGAGATGTATTATCCTGGAAAGCGTTATCTGGTTCATTTCCGATAATCCAGGTGTAACCTGAATACTTTTTTGCAATCGATTCGATTTTTTCCCTGGGTGGAGAATATCCATTCTGATTGACACGTATGGTTTGCCAATATTCTAATTCTTTCGACCTGCGCGACGCTACTGTTGACCAATCAAAGTACCATTGTGCCCCTAATTCAGTTGACCATTCATTCACATCAGCTTTGGACGATAATCCAAATCCAATTGGATTGCTCAAATCAATTGTAGAAGGAGAACAAGCTGAAATTAGTAAAACCATGATAAGCGACAGGCAAATACCATTTCTCTGTTTCCTAAAATTGTTGAAATGTGAAAGAAAAAATATCATCTCTGGAAGAATTTTGAAGGTATAATCGAACACATGAGCGATGAAAGAATGATTAGTCCTGAAGAAAAACCTGATGATCGTCTGGATCAAACTTTACGACCATCGTCACTGGCTGATGTAATTGGTCAGGATCTAGTTCGTGAGAACTTATCCATTCTAATCGATGCAGCCAAACAACGCAACGAGTCGCTTGATCACGTCCTTTTTTATGGGCCACCTGGTTTAGGAAAAACCACATTATCCCATGTATTAGCGAATGAAATGGGTGTAAACATACGGATTACCTCCGGTCCAGCTATCGAAAAAGCAGGAGATCTAGCTGCAATTCTGACCAACTTGCGCGCAGGAGATATTCTTTTTATTGATGAAATTCACCGGTTGGGGAGAGCGATTGAAGAAATTCTCTATCCTGGAATGGAAGACTTCGCACTCGATATTATTATTGGTAAAGGTCCAAGCGCTCGTTCGATTCGGCTGAAATTACCCAGATTTACCGTGATTGGTGCAACTACCCGATTGGCTTTGGTTACTGCTCCATTAAGAGCGCGATTTGGTGCTGTTTACCGTTTAGACTATTACGATCAAATTTCGATGGAAAGAATTGTTCAACGGGCATCCAATATGCTCGCTGTCCCTTATGAAATAGATGGAATAAAGGAAATCGCAAAAAGAGCTCGAGGAACCCCCAGAGTTGCATTAAGATTGTTACGCAGGGTGCGTGACTATACCCAGGTTCGGTCAAATGGGGTAGTTTCCTACCAGACAGCTATTGATGCATTGGATTTGCTGAATGTGGACATCCTTGGTTTGGACGAAATTGATCGTCGTGTCATACGAACTGTAATCGAAAAGTATAATGGGGGACCGGTTGGATTAAGTACGATCGCAGCTTCAATCAGTGAAGAACCAGATACGATTATGGATGTTGTAGAACCTTACCTTTTACAATTAGGTTTTTTGGATCGAACGAGTCAGGGAAGGGTAGCAACCAGAATCGCTTATGAGCATTTGGGATTGGTATATCCGGAAGATGATAAACAACCACGCATGTTATGACAGGTTATTTTGAAAACTGAAGATTTTAATTACCACCTCCCAGAAGAAAGAATTGCCCAAACACCAGTAGAGCCTCGAGATCATTCCCGCCTATTGGTATGGGATCGTAATGAACAAGTATTACTGCACCGGAAATTCTATGAAATTGAAGAATTTCTAAACCCTGGTGATTTATTAGTTGTCAACCAAACCAGGGTAATTCCAGCACGATTATTTGCCAGAAAACCGAGTGGAGGAAAAGTAGAAATCCTTTTACTCAAAAAACGGGAAAACCATCTATGGGAATGTCTGGTTGGGGGTAAACGAGTTAATGCTGGTTTGGAATTGAGTACGGAAGTTGGTATAAAAATTAATGTCGTTAAAAACCTGGAAGGATCAGAAAGACTTATTCAATTTAGTGATTCAATTGATCAGTATTTGCCAGAGATTGGCCAGATGCCACTTCCTCCTTATATTCATACTCCTCTTCAAGACCAGGGACGATATCAAACTGTGTATGCAAAAGAAACTGGATCTGCCGCTGCGCCTACCGCTGGCCTTCATTTTACAAATGAACTGATGGATCGATTAACGAAAAAAGGCATTGAATTTTGCCAAATAACTTTGCATGTTGGATTAGATACCTTTGCTCCTGTGACTGAGGATGATCCAGTAAAACATAAAATACATACAGAGTGGTGCGAAATCAACAGAAATACTGCTGATTTAATCAACCAGACTTCTAAGAAAGGGGGAAAGATCATAGCCGTTGGTACTACCAGTGTGAGAACACTTGAAACTGGTGCCAGATATGCCCGAGAAGGTGAGGTGATTGGTGCCTATACCGGTCCAACCAACATATTTATCCTACCTGGTTATGAATTTAAAGTAGTTCAAGCGATGATTACGAATTTCCACTTACCGAAATCGAGCTTGATTATGCTTGTCAGTGCGTTTACTGGCAGAGAAAAAATACTGGAATTGTATCAACTAGCAATTGAAGAGAAATATAGATTTTATTCTTTTGGGGATGCAATGTTGATTTTATAGCATTCAGATTGTGAGGGAATTGTATCGGATGAATAACTATGAAGAATTAATCCATTGTCGTTTATGTGAACGTTTGGTGAGCTGGCGCGAGGAAATTGCTCTCACAAAGAAGAAAGCTTATCTTGATTGGGACTATTGGGGAAAACCAGTACCTGGATTTGGCGATCTGGATGGTCAGGTATTGGTTGTAGGTTTGGCGCCAGGGGCGCATGGTTCCAATCGTACGGGAAGGATGTTCACAGGAGATGCTTCGGGTGATTTTTTGTATCCTGCATTGTTTCGTGCAGGATTTGCATCACAACCTGAGTCAGTAAATATTCATGATGATTTGACTTTAGATAATCTATTCATCACAGCGGTGTGTCGCTGTGTTCCACCGAAAAACAAGCCCGCACCTTCAGAAATTAAGAATTGTCTTCCTTATTTACAACATGAGATATCCTTAATGAAACATCTCAAGGTGGTGGTAGCTTTAGGCGCTATTGCTCAACACCACATATTAAGAATATATTCAGATCTGATTCAACAAAAGCAACAATTTCCATTCAATCATGGCAGAGTGGATAAATTTCCTGGTGAATTGCCTTATTTAATTTCTTCTTATCATCCCAGCCGGCAAAATACACAAACTGGAAAATTGACCATAGAGATGTTTGACAAAATCTGGATAAAAGTAAATCAATTGATTAGGTAGCTTGTATAAAATTTATATCATGTTTACTCCATGGAAGCTTTTATGGTTAGGACTTATTGATTACAATGGTTTATAAAAGGATCACATGAAAAAAATTAATCCACTCGGTTTGTTCATCATCTTAATTATCCTTTTCATTGTATTTGGTCCTTTAATCATTCCTTTACCACCTTTAGATGGGATCCAACCCATGGAGTCATTGGTTTATTCTGATAGTCAGTTTATGGAGATTAATGGGGTTGATATCCATTATCAGGAAATCCAAAATGATAGCGAAACATTGATTATTTTATTACATGGATTTGGTTCAAGTACTTACAGTTGGCAAAAAGTGATGGAACCTTTTTCAACCTTTGGTTCAGTTTTGGCTTATGATCGCCCCGGTTTTGGTTTGACCGAAAGGGTACTTCCATTTGAGGATGTGGATAACAATCCTTATTTATTGGAATATCAGTCTCAAATTTTATGGGCATTTATAGAGTCAAAAAAAGCTGAAAAAATCATATTGGTTGGGAATTCAGCTGGTGGAACTATTTCTCTACAGACAGCATTGGAATACCCAGATCGAATAGACGGATTAATTCTCATCAGTCCAGCAGTCTATGGCGGTGGAGGTGCCCCAACATGGATTAAACCACTGCTTAATCTACCACAAATGGATCGTTTGGGACCTGTCCTTGTTCGAACAATACGGGAGCGAGGGCTTGAAATTCTTGAGCTTGCCTGGTCGGATCCAGAAAAAATAAGCGAAGAGGATTTGGTAAACTATCAAAAACCTCTCTCAGTTGATCGATGGGATGTTGGTCTTTGGGAGTTTACCAAGGCAAATGGTGAAAACGATCTTGATTCTCGGATCTCAGAAATATTAATGCCAGTATTGGTGATTACTGGAGCTGATGACAAGATTATTCCCGCAGACCAGAGTATTCAATTAGCTTCAGAATTAAAAAATGCCTCACTGGTTGTTATTCCAGATTGTGGACATGTGCCACAGGAGGAATGTCCAATAGATTTCATGAATGCAGTTGAAACTTATATAAATCAATTACCATAATACGAGCAGATTAAGAGTGTGTGATTATTTCAGATTAATATAAAATTTTTTTTATCCGTTCAATTAAAAAACTCCCGTAATTGGGAGTTTTTTTGTAATGATCAAAAATAGATAATTATTTGCGGACGTGTAATGCATCCCATCCTGCATATTCAGCTGTTTCACCGAGTTCGGCTTCAATACGGAGAAGTTGATTGTATTTTGCAACTCGGTCAGATCGGGCAGGTGCACCGGTTTTGATTTGACCAGTGTTCAATGCAACCGCTAAATCCGCAATGGTTGAGTCTTCTGTTTCACCAGATCGATGTGAAGTTACTGCTGTCCAACCAGCACGATGTGTTGTTTCAATT
>JACZIY010000076.1 GCA_014860845.1 Anaerolineaceae bacterium | reverse complement strand
TCGGAGAGGGCAAAGATTTCATCGAGATCCTCAGAGATCAGGAGCGTGGCTGTGCCGGTTTCGCGCTGTTCAATGATGCGTTCGTGAATATATTCAGTTGCCCCAATATCAACCCCACGGGTTGGTTGGGCAGCTATTAATACCCTCGGTTGTCTGGAGATCTCGCGTGCCAGAATAACCTTCTGGGCATTCCCGCCAGAAAGACTTTTGATGGGTGTATCAATGGATGGGGTCTTGACATTAAATGTCTTTACCAAATCCGCTGAGCGTTTTGCGATGTTACTCATGTTCAGAAAGGCATTTTTGGAATAGAATTCACGATCCAGATCGCGTAGAATCAAATTCTCAGACACACTGAATTCTTTTATTAAACCATCCACATTTCTTTTTTCCGGAATATATGCCACCCCTTTTTCTATCACCTGCATTGGAGTTGAACCGGTTAGATCTTCATCATCAATCATGATCTTACCGGACGTAGACAGACGTAACCCAGCAATCACCTGAGCCAATTCAGGTTGGCCATTTCCAGAAACACCTGCCAGTCCAAGCACTTCACCTGCACAAACTTCGAAACTGACATCTTTCAGTGCTGGTACGCCACGGTCACTGAGTGCAGAGAGATTTTCAACCTTAAGGCGTGGTTTGCCACACTCTATCGTTTTATAATTGCGAATGAAATTCAAAGGTCTGCCAACCATCATCTCAGCCAGTAAGTTTTTGCTGGTATCCACTGTGTTAACAGTCCCAACATTTTTGCCATCCCGGAGAACCGTTACCCGATGAGTAAACGCCATCACCTCGTGTAATTTATGAGAAATAAAAATAAGTGCATGTCCATCCTTTGCCATCTTCGTTAAAGTGACAAAGAAATCATCAACTTCCTGAGGCGTTAAAACAGCGGTGGGTTCATCCAGAATCAATAAAGCAGCACCTCGATAGAGTGCTTTGATGATCTCAACTTTTTGTTGCTGACCAACGGAAAGTTGCCAGATATAAGCATCCGGTTCCACATCCAGGCCATATACTTCCGCTAATTCTTGAATCCGTTTTGTAACACGGTCAATATCGGTCATCATGCCGCGTGAGGAAGGTAGTCCCAAAGCAACATTTTCCGTTACCGTGAGCGAATCGACCAGCATAAAGTGCTGATGAATCATCCCTATGCCAAGATTAATCGCATCCCTGGGGGATTGAATCAAACGTGGTTCACCATCAAAAATAATCTGACCCTCATCAGGATGATAGAGACCGTATAACTGCTTCATTAAGGTGCTTTTCCCGGCGCCGTTCTCTCCAAGGAGCGCGTGCACTTCAAATGCATTCACATCAAAATTGACATGATCATTTGCCAAAACACCAGGGAACCTTTTTACAATTCCCCGCATTTCGAGCTTATCAATGCGTGGATGTCCTGAGGGAAGAATTTGCTTTTGGGTCATCGTCACCTACCTGAATCGAGTAGGGTTATTGGGTAGGAAGTATCCTACCCAATAACCAAGTTACAAATAAACTATTTTCCACCAACACCAATGGTTACAGTGCCATCAACAATACCCTTGGCAGCTGCGTCACCGAGTGCTTTTACATCAGCTGGTAAATCGAAACCTGGATTGTAGACCATTTTTAAGCCTTCATTATCCAATGATAATGCATAGGCTTTTCCACCGAGTGTTCCTTCATTTACGAGGCTGACAATATCGCGTAAGACAACTGCCCAATCGTAAATCTGGCAGGCGACAACGATATCTGGCGCTAATGAAGCCTGATCTGCCTGAGTACCAAACCAGAGAACACCTTTTTCCTTGGCTACACCCACAGCGCCAACAACCATTTGCGCTGAACCTGTCATGACATCGGCGCCAGCACCAATATGAGTCTGAGCTGCTTCTGAAGCCAGAGCAACGTCACTGAAAGAACCGGTATAGTTAACATTCACGGTAATATCAGCATTGGTCGCTTTTACGCCAGCCACAAAGCCATCGACATACAATTTAGCGTCGCCTACTTCAACGGGGCCAACCACACCAATGACACCACTCTTGTTGAGGGCTGCAGCTAATACGCCACTCACATATCCACCTTCCTGAGAAAATGCTTCATAAGCAAATATATTGGGAAGATTGAAAGTATCTCCAGCAGTACCCCATGCAAAGCTAACTTCTGGAAAATCGGGAGCAATTTCCTGTAAAGCTGCACCATATTGAGAACCATGGGCAATGATCAGGTTGTAATCCTGAGATGCATAATCACGAATGGCAGATGAAGCATCTTCTACAACGAACATACTATCTGAAACTACGAATTCAAAATTCTCAGCACCCATCTCAGTCTGAATAGTTAATAAAGCATCATACATACTCTGACTGAAAGCCAGGTCATTAATTGCACTTGGGGTTACCACTGCAACTTTAAATGGACCTGTTGATTCTGCCGGGGCTGCTGGTTCAGCACCACCACATGCAGCGCTTAAGATGGCGACCAGCACCAATAAAACTACCAATTTGCCGAACTTTTTCATTTTTTCCTCCTGAAAAAATTGTTTTAAAATCCAGGGAAATCCCCGGGATTTAACTTATTTATTCCAACCGTTCATAAGCCTTTGACAGGGCAGACGGTGGACGAACGCGCTGGGCAGAAATCACCAGCACTACAATGGTAAGAATGTAAGGGGTCATAACAGCAATATCCGAGGGAATTGGTAAACCAACCACCTGCACCCAGATTTGAAGCGCGTTCACAAAGCTGAAGATCAATGATCCTAAGAGTACCCAGGTTGGTCGCCATCCACCAAAATAGACCAACGCGATGGCGATAAAGCCCAGTCCGTTGGTAAGATTGAATTGGAACACATTCAATAAAGCGATTGATAAGGATGCACCGGCAATACCGGATAACATACCACCTAATGAAACGGTGAAATAACGGATCTTTGAAACGCTGACACCCAGAGTGTCCGCAGCTTCAGGATTTTCGCCTACCGCTTTGATTTTTAGCCCTAAAGTGGTTTTATTCAAAACAAACCAGGCGATGGGAACCAGAATATATGCGCCGTAAACCAGAACATTCTGCCTGAATAGAATGGGACCCAACACGGGAATCTCACTCAGAAGTGGAATAGGAGCTACAGGAAAACCACTGACTGTCTGTACATTGTTAATCAATTTTTGGAACAATAGATCACTCATTCCGAGACCAAAGAGGTAAACACCAATGCCACTGATGCCTTGTTCCGCGTTTAAAGTTACACTGATAAACGCCATGAGTAAACCCATGAGCAAACCCACCAATGCAGCCAGCAAAACGCCACCTACCAGATCGCCTGTTTTGAAAACCACATAAAAAGCAGAAAAGGCACCCATCAACATGATGCCATCCACCCCCAGATTCAAGACCCCACTACGCTGCCCAAAAGTTTCTCCAATGGCAGCATACAAATATGGGGTAGCCAGACGAATGGCCGAGGCGAGTAATCCTATTAAAACCGAACCAGTGAATAGATCTTCCATTATCTCATCCACCTCCTTCCGGTTGAGGAGATTTTTCTTTTGTGGCGCTGGCCAGTTTTTCCTCCAATTCCTTAATCGCACGGCGGCGGGCATTTTTACGACGCCAGAGCTCACTGGAAACCACGAAAACTACAACCAGACCATTCAACGCGGTAATCAATGCTGCTGGCACCTGCACCACACGCTGTAATTTATTGGCACCTACCAGGAGTGCACCAAATAGAAACGATGCGGGAATTGTCCCAATGGGATGCAGTTGACCAAACAAAGCTGCCACAATGCCATTGAAACCTGCGGATCCGGTGAAACTGGCAGCTGAGCCATCTGTGATCATGAAGTGATTGACCCCATAAACCTGAATAGCACCTGCTAAGCCGGAAAAAGCGCCACTCAACATCAAAGAAAGCACAATATATCGATTTACTTTGATACCAGCATAAAGAGAGGCCGAAGCGTTCAAACCAACTGCTCGAATGCGGTATCCAATGGTAGTGCGCCAAAGAAAGAAGTAAACCCCAATCGCCAGGATGACAGCGATTAATGCTCCTAAATGCAAACGAGTTGGCACCAGGCGTGGAAGATCGAACGCTGCTGATAATCGAGAGGTTTGAGGAATGGCTGCCGCTCCTTTTTGGTTGGGTTGGATTAATGGACCTCGCAACAAAAGGTTCATTAATTGCACGGCTATCACATTTAACATGATGGTACTCAGGATTTCGTTTACATTGAAGCGTGCTTTGAGATAACCAGGGATCCCGCCCCATAAGCCGCCAGCTATAAACCCGATCAGCAATGCCATGGGGATCATTAAAATTCCTGGTGCGTCTGGAAAAGCGAGACCCAGGGCGATGGAACTCAATCCACCCAGGATCATCTGACCTTCACCACCAATGTTAATCACACCAGCGCGAAAAGCAATACAAATACCAATCCCCACCAGCAATAAAGGTGTGGCTTTAACAATCGTATCTGCAACGGCATTAAAACTTCCGAAAGCACCTTCAAGTAATGCCCCATAAGCAACAAAAGGATTTGCCCCCAAAAGGATCAGCATCACCGCTCCCACAGCTAATGCCGCAAGTGTAGCAATCAAAGGCAGTAATGCATCAAAGATTGAACTCCAACTTATTCGCATTCGTTTTTCTTTCCTCCTTTCAGGGGGAACAAAATCATGTTTGTTTCTTATAAGTCAGGTTAATCCTACCAACAATGATCAATTTATTAATTTTACGTGAATTTCCATTAATTATTATCCCCGGTCAGAGAGATTTGTGTGATGATTTCTGAGATTGTTGTTTATCCATCAAGGATCCTCATTGATCTGATTCAGGTGGAAAAAGGAGTTGGGTTCAAAAAATAAATTTAATCATCATTTGAAATTGTCTGACAATTAATTGTCTAACAACTATGTTTTTAGCATATTTGTCTAACAATTACAAGTCATAATTTTACTAGATTTTTAGCAAAATCGATAGAAACCTGCATCGCTTGAAATATCTGACGACCTCCAAGAAAAACTGAGTCCTCCCCCAACATCGCCAGAATACCAGAATCCTTGAGATGTTGGTAAAGATCTTGATCAATGCCACACAGCAATATCCGGGCATCCATCATGTGTGCATGACGGATTTCAGCAGCAATAACAGACATTGCTGTACTGGCAACGACCTGAGCACTGCGCAAGCGTACGATGACAACTTTTGCTCCTGCTTCCAGAGCTTCATCCAGATGTTTTTCAAAAACGTCTACGGCTGCGAAATGCAACGGGCCTTCTACGCTAATCAACACGATGGGTAGATCTTCCTGAAGAAAAGTCAATTCATCAAATTGAAGATATCGGTTATTGGAATCAACTGAGATGTAATTGACGTGCAACTGGCTGCTTTCATACAGATAAATCAGCAACGAGATTCCAATCCCCAGAAAAATGGCAATCTGTAAAGGAAAGATCAGGGTAGCCAGAAAAGTGGTCACCATCACCCAACGGCTGGTTCCGCGACTATTCCAGGTGAGACGAACATGATTCCAGTTTACAATCCTGGTTGCTGATACGACCACCACAGCCCCCAACGCTGTCAGTGGAATATACTCAATCCAGTTATTCAACCAGATGGCAGCCGGTATAACCAGAATACCGGATAGCATAGCTGCATTGCGAGTTCTGGCGCCACTCCCCAGATTGACCGCGGTGCGTGCTGTAGAACCTGATGAAGGCGGTGCATGCAAAAAGCCACCCGCCAGCGAAGCAATCCCCTGCCCGACTAATTCTTTTGAAATATCCAGGTGTTGGCCCTTTGCCAACGCCACAGATTTGGAAACAGTTAATGCCTCGACCATGGACATTAACGCCACTGCCAGCCCACCTGGGATCAGGAAACGCCAGTCATCCAAAGAAAAATCCGGAATAAAGATGCTCAATTTAAATCCTGGCAGATGTCCTAAATCTGCGATGACCCTTACGCCTAAATCTCGCCAACCAGCCAGAGCGACAAAAATGGCTGCCGCTACAATCAGGACCATCTCAGCTGGGAAGCGCTGGTCTACTTTTCGTAAAACAATCAGACTCGTAATCGTAAATAGCGCCACGGCAATCACAAAAGGATTTATCAGATTAAAATGGGTAACTTCGTCCGCCAGTGTAAAAATAGCGCGTGAGGTTGCCGGTTTAGGAATACCTGTCAACGGGCTGAGTTGGTTGATGATGATTAACAAACCCAGACCCAACAAGAAACCAGTCAGTACAGAGTTGGAGATAATACGGGTGATCCATCCCAACTTAAAAAGACCAAATAAAAGCTTGACAATCCCGCTGATGATCGCCAGTGCAAAGACCATTTCCAGATAATCACTGGGACCGGCGTAATCCGCCAGAACTCCAGCAGTTGTGATGGCAATGGCATTGGATAACCCGCTGACCAGGTATGGTGAACTACCAAAAATGGGTGCCAGAATAGCTGGGATAATCACACCAGCCAGACCATAAATGGGATTGATTCCAGCAATCAGCGCATATGCCATCGATTGGGGAATGGCAATCAGGGCAACTGTCAGGGCTGCCTGGAGATCATGACGAAAATGGATTGAGAAATAAGATCTCAAACGACGTTGCATGGTTTGATTATAACTGATGGGAATGTTTGCCTTACGATTTTTCGACTTCAATTTTGTGCTTCTTGGTTCACCAAAAATCATAAATTCTCAATCCCACCATCACTCTCAATTGCGTAAGGGGCGTTTTTACGGTATCTTTAATATATGTCTCCGAGCTTACAGGAAGCAATTCAAGTATTTAAGAGTAATGTCCAGTTTGAGAACCAAAATACTCGGCGGCTGTATTTTCGCGGTCTGGATTCTTTTTATGAATACCTGGAAGACAATCAACTAAACACGCTGGAAACGACCCAGTTGGAGAAAAATATTGTTGTGCAGTTTGGCGGCTGGATGAAGGACTCCCGCGGATATTCAATCCCAACCCGGCGATTGTATATCTCCACGTTACGAGCAGCCTTAAGATTCTGGCGCGCCAATTACAGCGGATGGATCCAATTCACCCGTGAGGAAGAACAGGAAGCCAGCCGTACTTCTCTGATTGGAAATCCTGAGGAACAGACCTCCCGACATGAACGGCTGCCGGAGGATTTTGGTAACCGCATGCTGGCGTCTGTGATGAAACTAACCCTGCCGAAAAAGCAACTGGACAAGTTGGAAGTATTACGCAAACGCACCCTGGTAGTTTTGTTACGTGCCACCGCTTTGCGAATTGGAGATCTGTGTCATCTAACCAAAAAGCATGTCGATGATGCCCGGGTGCAAAATGGACGCCTGGAATTGCGCATGGAAAAGACCGGTCGCATAGCGCATTGCCGTCTGGGTGTGGATACTTTACAGGTCGTGGATGAGTATCTGGAAGCCCGTGACGACCATTCCCCCTGGATTTTGATTCAGCATGGAAAAAGCAATCGTCGCAAGCACAATTCAGCCTACTTCTTTAAGAATGCAAGACGCGGATATGGTGCCCGTTTATCCAGCACTTCAGCCTGGCGAATTGTTCAGGAAGTCGCAACGCTTTCCGGACTGGATCGCGAGAAGAACTTCACAAGCCCGCATGCCTTCCGTCACTGGCATGCCAAAACCCTGATTGAGAGTGGTGTTTCGCTTGAAAATATCCAGGCGGTGTTAGGTCATTCCACCCCTGCCACCACGCGTATCATCTATGCTCCTGAGCCTGACAAACGCCAGATCGACCAGATTGAAACCAATTTACAGAAAATCTTCAAAGGAGATCGTAAAAGCTGATGGAAAGAAGAACAGCGCCGAAGTACCGTAAAGGTGAGATCATTTTTCTGGTCGTGGTTGGTGGAATTTTGATCCTCAGCCTGAGTGCCCTGGTGACCACCATCAGCGTCAGCAATGTACCTCCTACTCTTACAGCTACGATTACGTTAACCCCAACCGCTACTGTAACCTTTACACCTACCAGGCTGCCTACCAGAACTGCCACACCTACTTACACATCGACAACCACCTTCACCCCCACCCGTACCAACACAGTTACGCCTACTCCCAGTAAGACACCGATCCCCTCCAACACCCCCACTGCATTTATCTTTGATCAGGGTGTATTTGAACGTGCTTTCGTCATAGATCAGGTTATCCCTGGCATCATCAACCGTCTGCAGGTTGCTAACGATGGCAGTTTCTGGATTGCCGCACCTTACGCGGTGGGATGTTATGAGCCTGACACAAAGACATTTTCTCAGGTAAATCTGGACGATCCAGTCATTGGTCTCACCAGGGATGGCAAAGCCTGGATATTGCCTGATTCCGGTACCCCATTACAGGTCTGGGATGGTGTTGGATTTAACTATTACAACGAGACGAATAGCTGGTTACCTCCTCAAGGATACGGTGCACCCTCCCCATTTGATCCGACCTTTTCAAGTGATTTTGAAAACAATCTTTGGCTCACCACCGCTTATGATATCCGTCGCTTACGTGGAGACCAATGGCAAATCTTTCTACCAGAGTTAATCGGGGTTGAGTTACCCTATCGCAAAACAGTCTCTTCATCCTTCGTTGTGGCTCATTCTCAGATCAGCAACCTCACCTGGATAGGAAGCTGCAACTGGAGTGATGGTGTCCGCCTGGATGGCGATGGTGTCCGACAGTTCAATGGGACTACCTGGACAGAGGTGGATCTGCCAGTAGACAAAGGCTGTGTCACTGCGATGGCTGCCGACAAAGCAGGTTATCTGTGGATTGGGAAGGATGGGCGCTTATGGCGCTATGACGAACAACTGGATGCCTGGAGTGAGTTCAATCCACCAGATCTGGATCCTGTTAAATATATCGGCTTCAGCCATGGAGCAGTTCTGGATATCAGCATCGCACCGGATGAAAGCGCGTGGATACTGTATGAATTATGCGGCAGCGCTGGTTGCCAGACTCGCCAGATCCGCTACCGCATTCTGAATGGCTTGTGGACGCCTATCCACGATAGCAGCCAGATCAGCCCACCCCTGCTTCTGTTTGATAAAAACAGTACCGCCTGGTTACTGGAGCAATATGAAATCAGCCGCCTGGAGAATTCCATTTTCAAACCCGTCGCCTGGATTGATTGGATTGAAGCCACCACAGATTCTGAAGGCAACATCTGGGTGATGAATGGCGAACTGAATGCAGAAATGATCTTGTGGAAATATATGCCGTAGATAGCTTGTACCCAAAGGGTATGATATAGCTAGTAGCTCGTAGCAACTGTGTTAAATGTCAAGAGGTAATTACAGGTCTCCACAAAGTTTGAGCACGTACCATCGCGTTCACAATGGTGATAAGTTTATGCATACAAGCAACAATAGCCACTTTCTTGACTTTTCCTTTTGCCATAAGTCGTTCATAGAAATCCTTGATCACAGGATTCCACCTCATGGCAGTCATAGCAGCCATGTACAGAACTTTACGGATTGATTGACGACCTCCTTTTATCCGTCTTTTTCCACGATAATGACCACTATCACGATTGAACGGAGCAACACCCACCAGGGCAGCAATTTTCTTGTGGTCAAGGGTGCCTAACTCAGGCAAATCAGCCAACAGAATAGCTGCGGTAATCTTTCCAGCACCAGGAACACTACAAATAATTTTTTCATTTTTCTTGAGTTCTGGGCTTTGGTCGATTATCTCAGCAATCATCTCTTCCAGTTGCATGATTTGTAGCTCTAGATTTTCAATGCTAGCTTCGATTAGCGCTTTTACATCCGGAAAAATAGTGGTGGATAAATGGTTCTTTTCGCTGACCAACGCTAAGGAAACCTGACTGCGCCTCGTCATGAGAACCGAAAGGCGTTCTTGTAGTTCCGTGCGAACAATCACAACTGGAGGGTGGTTGGCTCGGCCGTATCGCACCAACATCTTAGCATCAATTTTGTCGGTCTTTGCCAGAGTACCACTTGACCGGACAAAATATCGCACCCACACAGGAGTAACCATGGCCACTGGCAATTTTGCCTCAATGAGCGCAGAAACCACACCTTTTTCATAACCACCGGTTGCCTCCAGCACAATCAGCGCAGGATGAATACTGCACAGCTTTTCTACCAGTTTACCGATATCAATAATATCATTTCCGCAGGTGAAATATTGACCATCCTCTTGAATTTGAATGTCTAGCTTATTTTTAGAGATATCAATTCCGACAATTATTTCCGAATCCTTATTCATTTTCAACTCTCCTTGTGCTACAATCGAACTGCCCACACTAGCGAGATTCGGACTCAAGGTCCAAGCAACTGTTCGGGCGTGAATGTTTCTGGATCCGGCGACCGTGCTACGAGACGGAATCTTGTACCTAGCTGAAGTCGGACTGCCGGATCCCCTTACCATATTATCTAAGATTATTTTCCTTGTAACAATGCTGCTTTTAACATACTAGCTGGTAG
>JACZIY010000602.1 GCA_014860845.1 Anaerolineaceae bacterium | reverse complement strand
TTGTGGTGGGTTGAACCACCTCCGGATTTTTCGGTTGACAGGCTGAAAGAATCAAAACGATAATTAAAGAAAGAATTAGTGTGGTTGTCGAAGATTTTTTCATGCAAGCTTTCATTACCTTGTATTTATCAGACCCTGTTGAGGGGATTGACATGTTTACGAATTATAGTAGATTTTGGCTACTTAATAAAATTTAGGAATAAAGTTATTACACAAAAGAATAAACCTTCTTAGTAATTTTAGAAAAAACTAAAAAGGTTTATTGGAAATTTTCTTAACTGGAATTCTAAATTATTAAAGTTTGGCTTCTAAGAATTGAGAGACTGGAGTTCCCATTTATTACCTTTCATTTCAATCACCTGTGACTTTCATTCTTAACATCACGTCGGTTGGTATTTCAATTGCTTGTGATGCGGAATAAAAGCTCACTCCTGCCATCATCTGTGAGCCATCCTCACGTGTGATCTTTTCCTCTATGCGAAGTGGCAACCCGGTTTCCCAATCGTAGAAATAAGTTTGGGTAAACTCAACCACTTTGGCATCTTCCCAACCATTGAAACCGACTGGTCTGGGGAATTGCGTGATGGAGGTGATGGTAACTACGCGTGCACCTTCTTCTTCGTGATACTCAATTTTCGTATCACCGGCAAACCCCATGGCAATGATATCGTCCAATGCCCTGGTCTCCAGCACGGATGGAAGATCGAGCGTATCCAATGCAGTGGTCTCCGTCGTTGGCCAGCGTGGGTCTTTGCTGTACAACGTGGTGGTATATTCCTCACCGGACAGGGATGTGCCGCGGATGTACTGAACGGTGATGGTCAGGTCTTCAGCGACCAGTAACCATTGTTCCAGGATGTAATCCCTGGGGATAACCTGTCCGTTTTCGGGGACTGTTGTCGTTGCTTCGCTTTCAATGAAGGATGTGTATTCTTTGGTGACCTGCACCCACCCGGGTTGTAACAGGCTGGCGTTGATTTTTTCCTTCAAGATTTCGTTGACCCTTACCAGATCGGTGGGTTCTTCTACTCTTACTGATGGCAGGTCCGGGTCAGATGTCGGCGCAACGGTATCCGCAATGGATGGCTGCTCTTCCTGAACTGCCTGTTGCAGTTCCTGGGTGGGCTGTTGTGGGACAGCAAGTTCCTGCTCTTCAATCGCTTCGGCACGTTGGAATGGCTGGTTGATGGACACCACCAAAACAACCACTGTGGCTACGATGATGATCAATGGGATAGAGATTTTCCTACTTAACATTTTTACCCCTTTCATATTAGCGGAAAACCAGTAGAAATTGTACCAATGTCATTTTATCAAAAAAAAAAATAAAGTCAACTAAGCAAAAAAAGGTGGAGAATTACTCTCCACCTCCAGTTCATTATGAACTTTTGATCTATGAATGAGATTTTTTTGAATCGCAACCCTCAATTCTCAAAACTCAACACTCCTAATCAATTGTCACGTAAGACCGCGCCTAATTCTCTTTCCAGTCGGCGGACGATCTTGTTGCGTAAGGCGGTGGATTCACCGGACTCGATGGTGTGATCCTGTGCCTGGTAGGTCATGCTGTACGCCAGACTTTTCTTACCAACTCCGATGCGATCCCCACGATAAACATCAAAGAGCCTTACATCAGCTAATAACTTGCCACCCGTTTGGCGAATAAGTGCTTCCACCTTATCAGCGGGTACGGCATCATCCACGATGATGGCGATATCTTCCAACACGGGTGGAAAGACCGAAACAGGTTGGGATTCGAAGCGCAGCGGTATAAGAGGTAACAGGGCTTCCAGATCAATTTCTGCTACATATACAGCCGGTGTTAATAAGTCATAGTTCTGCTTCACACGTGGGTGTAATTCTCCAAGAACACCTATTGGGGTCTGCCCCACCATTATTTGAGCTGTTTTCCCGGGATGCATTGAAGGATGTTCCGTTGGCTTATA
>JACZIY010000007.1 GCA_014860845.1 Anaerolineaceae bacterium | reverse complement strand
GATCGTTTGGTTGTTTTCTGTAACCCAGCCACCTGCGAATTAACCGGATATTCGATGGAAGAACTCATGAATGAATCCTTTGTGAAGTTTATTTATCCAGATGACATCCCGATGATCCTTGAAAATTATCGTAAACGTGTCGATGGTGAGGATCTTCAGGGTCGCTACCAATTTCGTCTGGTGCGAAAAGACCTTTCTTTCCGCTGGGTAGAAACCAGTGGCATTCGTATCGATTGGAAAGGTAAATTAGCCACCCTGCATTTTATCATCGATGTCACTGAACGCAAAAAGGCTGAGGTTGCCCTGGAATTCCGCAGCACCCACGATATTTTAACCGGCCTCTATAACCGCCAATATTTTGAGCAAGAGATTGAGCGATTACAGAACAGCAGGAGACAGCCTGTCAGTATATTGGTAATGGATATGAATGGTCTGAAAGAAATTAATGACGCCCAGGGGCATGCTGCCGGAGACGAACAATTGAGAGTTGCAGCGCTGGTAATTCGTAAAGCCTTCCGACCAGAAGATGTTGTTGCCCGTATTGGTGGTGATGAGTTTGTAATCATATTGCCAGAAACAAATACAGGTGCAGCACAACAAGTGGTTGACCGTTTGAGACAAATCATTGATGAATTTAATCAACAAAACACGGATCGGAACCCGATAAGTTTTGCCATTGGTTTTGCTACCAGTGAATCGATGCCTGATCTACAAAATGTCTTGCGCAAGGCTGACCGGGAAATGTATGTTCAAAAAGCAAAGTATTATGCTGGCAATAAATCATATTTAAGTTTTTCCAGTGAACAATGAGGTGCATATTCTGATTTGGATATACCTTACTAATTAAAGAATAACGGGGAAAACCAGGCTATCAACACATAACTTGTGAAGGCTATTGAAAAGACTTACAATTGGATATCGTGTCTCCTCAACAATCATTGTTTTGAACCTGGAGAAATCCTATGAAAAAAGATCGTTTCTTGAATGGGTTAATTGCTGGGATTGGTGTGTTAATTTTAATTGCATTGGTCCTGTTTTTTGTGCGCCAGCAACAGGCTGAATACCTCCCGGACGACACCCCGAATGGCGTCGTTCATAATTACATGCTTGCTGTCCTGGAGCGTGATTATGAACGAGCTTACACGTATCTGCCAGATGATCCCGAAAAGCCCAGTTTATCCCTATTTCAACAGGAGCTATCGCGCACTTCCAACGAAACAAGCCGGGTGAATATCACTATTGGAGAAGTGTTTATGGATGGGGACATTGCTACCGTTCAGTTGAGTATGCGCCAATCTTACCAAGGACCTTTTAACAATCTTGGCAGATACACCGAGTCTGCGCAGCTAAAAAAGGAGAACGGGAATTGGAAGATTGTCAGTGTGCCCTATCCTTTCTGGTCATGGAATTGGTACACTGAAGTCATTAAACCGCTTCCTTAAAGCAGGAGAATAACCATGAAAACCATTCGAAGGTTTTATTTTTACCTGCTGAGCATGATCAGCATGCAGGTAGTCATCTGGGCAGTGGTCAACCTGTTACGTACCATTTTTGAAAATGAGGTGGTTGCCTCCGCTGTCGATTGGCTGGCAGGTGGAATCGCATTTGTCGCTGTTGGTGTGCCCATTTTCCTTCTTCATTGGTCCACTGTCCAGCGCGACGCACAACGTGATGAAGAAGAAGCCAGCAGCCGAATCCGTGCGCTCTATCTGTATGCAACACCC
>JACZIY010000601.1 GCA_014860845.1 Anaerolineaceae bacterium | reverse complement strand
TGATCGTACAAATTTGGCTGATCTGCAAATTTTGCGGGATCGGCATTGGGATGCGGTTATTGATACCTGCGGCTATTTTCCTCACATTGTGCAGCTTTCTGCACAAGCTCTGGCAAGCTCGGTCGAACGCTATGTCTTCATCTCAAGCATTTCAGTTTACGGTGAGCCACCAAACACTCATGACATTGATGAAAACACGCCAGTAGCCCAACTGGCAGGCAAATATTTAGCTGATTATGCGGATGAGAGCTATGGTAACCGCAAGGCGTTGTGCGAGCAGGTTGTCGAGAACGAATTGCCTGGACGCACCCTTAACATTCGCCCTGGTCTGATTGTTGGACCTTATGACCCATCTGACCGCTTCACCTATTGGCCTGCTCGACTACAACGCGGAGGAACTGTCCTGGCACCCGGACGACCTGATGCTCCGGTACAGATCATCGATGTGCGTGATCTGGCGGAGTGGACTATCCGGATGATCGAGAACCAGCAGATAGGCATCGTCAACGCCACCGGACCAGCCGTTCCACTCAGTATGCAGCAAGTGTTGGAAACCTGTCAGCAGGTGGCGGGTACCCCTGCTGAATTTGCCTGGGTGGATGATGAATTTCTACTGACGCAGGGAGTCACGCCCTTCACCGACCTACCCCTGTGGTTGCCTGGTCCTGCAGCCGCTATGATGCAGGTCAGTGTTTCGAAGGCGCTGATTGTGGGACTCACCTTTCGGTCGCTGGAGGAGACAGTGAAGGATACGATGGCCTGGGACAATATACGACCGTTAGATGCAAAGCGTGTGAATGGGCTTGCCATTGAGAGGGAAAGCGAATTGTTAAATAAATGGATGAAAAGTAAATTGTAGGGAGCGTCACCGATGCACCCTACCGAACTAGAGTAAATGGCATATTGCCTAAACGAGAATCCGAATTGCTTGCTTTGTGGATTAATTAAGGAAAAAAGAGGATCTTGTTAAATGATTCCAGATACTTTCAAGAATCATAAGAGGTAATTTTTCCGAGAGAATAATTTTCCCAAAAGACAGCATTTGAAATCTTCAGTTAGT
>JACZIY010000600.1 GCA_014860845.1 Anaerolineaceae bacterium | reverse complement strand
GACGTCAGGAATTGACTTTGACTACGGATCAGGATAACGGCATTATTTATCAAAAACCATTGGATAATGATACAAATCATGTGCAAGATTACTTTTTACAGTTGGGGAAAAAAGTGAGTGACGGGCTCAATCAGGCTGGTTATCTGTATTGCCGTGGTGGGGTGATGGCAAGCAATCCACGCTGGTGTCGATCATTGACGGATTGGATTTCAGGTTTTCGGGAGTGGATCCATAAATCCGAACCACAGGAAATCATTGACTTCAATATTTTCTTTGACCTGAGGACAGTATACGGTGATGAAGATTTATCAAGAGAATTAAAACAGGTGATCTTTGCGACAGTGGCTGAAGATCCTGCTTTCCTGCATCATCTGGCAAAAAACGCAGTCAGTTTCAAACCACCCATCCGCTTGCCCGGTAATATTTATCTGGGTGGCGGATCAACAGAGCATGCTGGTGAAATCAACCTGAAGGATGCCATGGCACCATTGGTTGGGTATGCGCGTCTGTATGCTCTGCGTTACCAAATTCAACAGACACACACACTTGAACGGATTGAAACGCTTGGTGACCTTAATCTGATTCCACCTGCCAGCCGGGATGAGATGATTGCGGCTTATGATTTATTGATGCAATTACGGTTGCAAACGCAACTGGAAGCGATCCAATTGGGAAAGTCACCGCACAATAATGTCCATCCAGGAAAAATTGGTTATATTCAACAGGAGACACTGAAACAGGCTTTTGCCCAGATTTCAGCGGTACAAAAGAAGATCGGGTATGATTTTTTGGGGGGAGGGAGTTAGCTCGTAGCCTGTAGCAACTGTGTTAAATGTCAAGAGGTAATTACAGGTTTCCACAAAGTTTGAGCACGCACCATTGCATTCATAATGGTGAGAAGTTTATGCATACATGCAACAATAGCCACTTTCTTGACTTTTCCTCTCATCACTAACCGCTCATAGAATTCTTTGATCACAGGATTCCATTTCATAGCAGTTAATGCTGCCATAAACAGCACTTTACGGATGGATTGACGACCTCCTTTTATGCGCCTTTTTCCACGATAATGACCACTATCACGATTGAAAGGAGCAACACCCACAAGGGCTGCAATTTTCTTGTGATCGAGGCTGCCTAACTCAGGTAAATCTGCCAACAAAATAGCAGCGGTAATTTTTCCAGCACCAGGAACACTACAAATAATTTTTTCATTCTTCTTTAGTTCGGGGTTTTGGTCGATAATCTCAGCAATCAACTCTTCCAGTTGCATGATTTGTTGCTCTAGATTGTCAATGCTAGCTTCGATTAGCGCCTTTACATCAAGGTAAACAATAGTGGATAAATGGTTCTTTTCACTGATTAGCGCCAAGGAAACCTGACTACGCCTTGTCATGAGCACCGAAAGGCGTTCTTGTAGTTCCGAGCGAACAATCACAACTGGAGGGTGGTTGGCGCGGCCATACCGCACCAGCATCTTGGCATCAATTTTATCGGTCTTTGCTAAAGTGCCATTTGACCTGGCAAAATAACGTACCCACGAAGGAGTTACCATTGCCACTGGCAATTTTGCCTCTACTAATGCCGAGACTACGCCTTTTTCATATCCACCGGTTGCCTCCAGCACAATCAGCGCAGGATGAATACTGCTCAGCTTTTCTATCAGTTTACCAATGCCAATAAGATCATTTCCACAGGTGAAATATTGACCATCTTCTTGAATTTGAATGTCCAGCTTGTTTTTAGAGATATCAATTCCAACAATAATTTCCAAATCATTATTCATTTTTTATTCTCCATATGCTACAATCGAACTGCCCACACTAGCAAGATTCGGACTCAAGGTCCCAGCAACTGTTCGGGCATGAATGTGTTTGGATCCGGCGACCTTGCTATGAGACGGAATCTTGTACCTAGCTCAAGTCGGACTGCCGGATCCCCTTAACATATTATCTAAGATTATTTTCCTTGTA
>JACZIY010000599.1 GCA_014860845.1 Anaerolineaceae bacterium | reverse complement strand
CAGGATACCATCAGTCAAGCTTTGGACAATGCGCGTAAGGGAAGTACAATCATCGTCGTCGGTGTCTTTGGAAAAATGCCAGTTGTCGACCTGGGTCTGGTGCAAGATCGTGAGTTAAGTTTGGTTGGAACTTTGATGTATCAAAAAGCAGATTACGAACAAGCAATCGAACTTGTCGCTCAGGGCAAACTATGTTTGGATCCAATGATTACGCACCATTTCGAATTCATTAAATATTTACAAGCTTATGAAACAATTGAATCTGCGAATGGCAAGTATATGAAAGTTATTATCGACCTCTAAGGAGAGCTAACTTATGAAACCCTTTACGTACTACCAACCTACCGAAATTCGTTTTGGGAGAGGCCGGCTTGAAGAAGCAGGTGAGGTCGCTGGTAGGTTCGGCAAGCGCTGCTTGATTGTTTCCACTCCTGTCAATGCTGTTTTCAAGCCCATGATCGACAGGGTCAAGTGCAGCTTGAAAAAGGCTGGCGTTGAATGTGCTCATTTTGACGGTGTGGTACCCAACCCGACGACCGATTGTGTCACTGCTGGAGCAAAAATGGCAAAATCTTTTGAGGCGGATGTTATTCTGGGTATTGGTGGGGGTTCCAGTATGGATACTGCCAAGGCAATTTCAGTAGAGGCGACCCATCCTGGTACTGCCTGGGATTACCTATACTTTAAAACATCTCCGACCAGTAACACCTTGCCTATTATTGCAGTTTCAACTACTTCAGGTACCGGCTCGCAAGTTACACAGGTAGCGGTTATGACCGAGACAAAGACTAAGACCAAATCGGCTATTTATAATGCAATTATCTATCCTAAAGTTGCCATCATTGACCCTGATTTGATGGAGACCCTACCACCCCATATCACCGCCTCGACTGGATTCGATGCTTTTTGCCATGCCTTTGAAAGTTACCTACATCCTTCCTCTTCCCCTTATACTGAGCATATGGCCCTGGAGGCAATGGCGTTGGTTGTAAAGTATTTACCGGAGATAGTAGCCGGTTCAGAAGATAAGGAAGGACGCGAAGCCCTGGCATGGGCCGACACCCTGGCTGGCCTTTGTATTGCCAATGCTGGTGTTACTTTACCGCATGGCATTGGCATGACCATCAGTGGCCATTGCCCACAAATCATGCATGGTGAATCGCTTGCGGTCATCTATCCGGAATTCACCCGTTTCACTTATCCATTTGCCATATCCCAATTTGCTGCGATGGGCAGGATCTTCGACTCGAACCTGAAAACCCTCCCAGACATGCAAGCCGCTGCACAATCTTGTCAGGCGATGGACACCTTTTTAAAGGAGATCGGGATGTGGCTCAATCTGAAAGACCTCGGAGCGACCATCGAGGATGTCAGCGCGATTGCAGATAATAGCCGAGTACTGCCAGACTACTTGAACAACCCGAAAATAGCCAGCCGGGATGAAATTTTCGATATGTTGATGGCAGGATACTTACGCACCTAACATCGAATAGCAAAAGACAAAAAAACTAAACTTATTTGACTAAGGAAAAAACCTAATGATGACCGGACGAGAACGAGTAAAAGCTGCGTTAACTTTCACACATCCTGATCGCGCCCCGCGGGATCTCTGGGCACTACCATATATAAGCTTGTTTCGCAAAAATGAACTGGAGGAAGTGCTTCAGGAATTCCCAATGGATATCCAGCCATCACAGCTAAGCCCTGGGTGGAGCGAAAAAGTTGTTAATGCTACTGCCCAAAAAGGACATTATACGGATGACTGGGGAAGTGTTTGGTATGTCGGGGAGCCGGGGATTATTGGCGAGGTCAAAGAACCGGTATTGGCAAACTGGTCTGATCTGGACACATTTAAACCACCATGGGATTTGATCCGCAAGCGGGACTTGTCTTATGTAAATCAATTGTGCAATGAGAGTGAACGTTTTATGCTATCAGACGTAACTGCTCGTCCTTTTGAACGCTTACAATTCCTGCGTGGATCAGAGAATTTGTTCATTGACATTGGATACGGTACTGCCGATGTACGAACCTTGCTTGAAATAGTGCATGAATTCTATCTTGAAGATATTCGCGCCTGGTGCAAATCCAATGTTGATGCCATTTTTTTCATGGATGATTGGGGTAGCAATAACTCACTCCTTATCAATCCAAAGACATGGCAAGAGTTATTCAAACCCCTTTACAAAGATTATTGTGATCTGATTCATGCAGCAGGTAAGTTTGCCTTTTTTCATACTGATGGGAACATAGAGTCTATTTATGGTGATCTCATTGAGGTCGGGATTGATGCCATAAATTCTCAACTTTTCTGTATGGATATTGAAGAAATTGCTCATAAATATAAAGGAAAAGTCACATTCTGGGGAGAAATTGACCGGCAACATGCATTACCATTTGGTGACTCGAATACAGTTTTCGATGCGGTTATGCGCGTGCGAAGTGTTTTAGACGACGGTTCAGGTGGTGTCATAGCGCAATGTGAATGGGGAAAAGATAATTCCCAGGAAAATATAAGAACTGTGTTCAAAACATGGCTATAATCTTCTAACGAAAATCTGTATCAGAGACAATGAGGCTATGAGCGATAGAGCCTGGGCTGAAAAACAAAGTGGCTTTGATCTCAGGGGACAGCATTAGCATCTTGCTGGCAAATTTTTTTAGTCCATTTTTGAGCTTCTTACTATTTACTATTTAGGGGTACTGAGATGAAGAAAAAGTAAATCGGAGTGCATGCTGTCGTTTACACGGACACTGGATCACAATTGGTAGCGGGAAGTGGACGGTGTGCCCCTCGGGTATTCGCACCACTGACCACAAGAAGTTGAGTTTGAAACCAAAATCCGAAGTTATTAACAAAAGTATTAAGACCATTTTTTCTAACGAGGACACAAATATAA
>JACZIY010000598.1 GCA_014860845.1 Anaerolineaceae bacterium | reverse complement strand
ATGCTTTCCGAATTGCCAAAATCATCTGCCCCACCCGTAATCATCAGTTTTAGCTGTTTAAATGGTTACTTTATTCATCCAGAAAAAATCTCTCTGGCTGAAGGCTTATTGTTTTATCCGAATGGGGGAGTTACAGGAATTTTTGCGCCTACTGGCCAGACATTCATGGAAGAGCATGAGAAATTATTGCAATTCTTCCAAGATAAGTTACAATCAAAAAATCATTTCAGAATTGGCGACTTAATTTTCCATCAAGAGGGGGTCAAATTCCCTGAAGATTACACCAAGGCAGACATTTTGGAAACTTATATATACTTTGGCGACCCTGCTATGATCATTCCATAACCAATTCAATCCCGTTGCAGAGGAAAGTATGATTAATAAACAATTGATCTTAAAGTGTTTTTCGCTCATCAGTGTTTTATTGTTGTTTTTGTCTATTCCGCAGCATGTGGTTTGGGGAGGGCTGGACTTCCAGACGGTACCTACTCTTCCTTCCACCGCAACATCCACTTCAACTTCCACACTTACACCTACTGTGACGATCACAATTCCACCAACGATGACAAACACCAATACTTCAATGCCACCAACGACAACATTCACAAACACTTCAACACAACCCGCAAAGGCATTTCCAACTTTTACCAAAACCCCAGAGATTGTTGTAATACCTCCACGATCAAACTGGATAAATTACGTACTCGTGGCATTGGTAAGTGCAATCGTAATTGCTACCGGAATGATTGGTTACATATTATTCATTCGCAAAAAAAAGCCATCAGATCAATAGGCAAAAGCACTTCAAGAGATCGTTATGTTAGGAAAAAGAATAAATTTTCGGTTACAATAACATGATGAGACCGGGGAATGTTCATGCATAAACCGTGCATAAAATCACCAAATTCAAAACTCAAAAAAAGTGAGCCAGTATTTCAACAATTTTTTATTTTGTTTTATAAAACATCCGATGAAGTAGAGACAATCCTATGAAAACCAAATTTGGAATTAAATATCTGATACTCCCCATAATCATCACACTTTTCTTGTTGATCCCTGAAAACATTGTCTGGGGAGGGCATAGTTTTCAAACCGTGCCCACCATTGGCCCATCCAATACGCCTACGAGAACAAGAACATACACAGCGACTCAACCGATCAGTACGCAAAATTCGCTGAATATTTCTTCATCCACGGTAGCTTTCATTTCCCCAGCAACAGCAACCACTACTTACACTCTGCAAGCAACCCAACCAACGCTTGTGAAAACCCCTCTACCGGAAAAAACAGATTCAATTCTTGCAACAGATGATCCTGCACAACTAGAAAGTACTTCAATGGTTGTTTTACCAGTCGTTTCAAATGGAGATTCTACGTCTGCTGAACAAAACACTGAGGATGAAAATCCACCCATCCCGGCTTTTGTGTTTCCATTGGTGGTGGTCTTGTTATTTGTGGTTATCTATCTCTCCACAAAATTTTCGTTAAAAAAATCGCTGGACGAAAAATCATCCCAAGATAACAAATGATCAAAAAAAGACTGTTTCTGGTTTTTGTTCTTATTCTTGCTGCCGGTCTGATTTATTGGGGAATTAATCTAGCAAGACATACCGTTCATCTTTACCAGGCTCGCCAGGAAATAAAAATGATGCTGGCTGGAGGGGTGGAAAACGTCTCACCCAACTATGCTTTTCAACTCCTGAAGGGGGTCGAAAAGGATTTATCAGTTATGGATGGTAGTCTGGGGTGGTCGTATCCTTTGTTAAACCTGACGGGAAATATGACATCGCAGGTTCAACCTGCAGTCAAATATTTAAAGGCTTTGTCCAGATATGCGCTTCTTTTCGAGGAAAAATTATCACCGTTTATGAATCGGGAAGTTGATAGTGGCATCGAAATGACCAGCCTGATCCATGAAATTCTGAGTGATGAAGCATTAATTGCCCAGGCTAAATATTATTCAGAAGAAATCGAACGCCAGCACACAAAAATTGATATTTCAGCGCTACCATTCCGCTTTCAGGATGATTTCCAGATGCTGGAACCCTTCATCCCGGTCATCATCTCATCCGGCAGAATATTTCCATTATTACCGGAACTGGTGGGTATGAATGCACCTGCCGATTATCTTCTCCTGGCATTGAATCATGATGAATTGCGTGGGGGTGGTGGCTTTATCACCGCCATGGGTACCGCCACGCTCAACAGTTTGGTCAATATTGATTTTGATATGCAGGATTCCTATCAGGTGGATGACCTGAGCAAAGCATATCCTCTCCCACCGCAACCCTTGCAGGATTACATGCTGGCAGGGATCTGGGTACCGCGTGATGGAAACTGGTCTGCGGATTTTCCAACATCTGCACAGACCGTTCAAAGCTTGTATGAATTATCCACTGAACAAAAAACAAATGGTGTCATCGCCTTCGATCAACAAACTGTTCAAAAGTTTCTGGAAGTCATGGGACCCATCAATATCGATCCCTCGCAGGAATTGTGGGTAAATTCGGACAATGTTTTGGCATACATGTATGAAAGCTGGGGGCAAGCCAGTGATTCAGCAAATTGGTGGGCAAATCGCAAAGATTTTGTGGGTATTCTTGGCAAAGCCATGTTACAGAGTCTCATCAACACCCGAGACCTCAAAAAAATGGTAGCTCTGGCAAAAGTCTCGCACGAATTGCTGCAAACCGGTCACCTGATGCTTTACTTCAATGAACCAACCTTACAATCTTTACTGACAGA